>NZ_LR134386.1:5122500-5422500 GCF_900637665.1 Chryseobacterium nakagawai | reverse complement strand
CGTTACTGATCTTGGTGACAATGGTGTTCGGACAGGAGAAAATGGAACTCATTTCAGGAAATTTTCAAGCTTTAAAAGATCAGAAAGAAGTGAATATAGAGCTTAGATTTGATCATGTATTGTTTATGAAAGAAAACTTTACGGAAGCTCAATATCTGGAAAATAGGAAAGAAGATGTTCTGTCTAATCCTAAAAGAGGAAAAGAAGGATGGAAACAATGGATTGGAGAATGGGAACGGTATAAAAAAGAAGAGTATATTAACCATTTTGCAAAAGGTTTAGGCAAATACTATAAAGAAGTCACATTTAAAAAGGATGGCTCTGCAAAATATACATTGATACTGGATACAAAATGGCTTTTACCGGGATGGCATGCTGGACTTGTAGTGATGGAAGCACAGGTAAGCGGCACAATTAAGTTGGTGGAAGCTAGTAATCCTTCAGTGGTTTTAGCTGAAGTGGCTTTGAATAAATTTGATAAATTTATTCAAAGTAAGGATGAGGTTATGGAATATGGAAGAATTGCCACAGTATATGAATCAGTAGGAAGGTATCTGGGAAAAGAAATCAAAAAATCGATGAAATAAAAAAAATGGTCTGAAAGTTCAGACCGTTTTTTTTTATTCTTGAGTTTGTTCTTTTTCCAGTTTGATGAGGTTGGCAAGATTCTTAATCACCGTATCATGCTTCTTCACAAAAGGATTGTCTTTATTCCAGACATATCCGGCGAGAACCGCACAAATCTTTTTCTTTACATCCGGATTTTCCGGTTGGTGGAAGAATAATTCCTGAAGATTTCCGGTATACCATTCTTTTACATAAGTGGTGAATACATCTACACCGTATAAAATATAATCTGTGTATTCTGTTTGCCAGTCGATTTTCTCACCATTTAACTGTCTTAAGGCTAATTTAGCGGCAAGCATTCCTGATTCTGTAGCGAAAGCCATTCCCGATGAAAAAACAGGATCAAGGAATTCAGAAGCATTCCCGGTTAAGGCAAATCCGTCTCCGAATAGACTTTTAACAGAACATGAATAATCTTTCAGGTGTCTTGGCTCAAAGAGAAACTCTACATCCCCAAAACGTTTCATATAATAATCAGAAAGGGAAATTGCTTTTCTTAAAGCTTCAGCAGTATCCCCATTTTCAGATAGTTTTTCAATATATTCGGTAGGTCCTACAATTCCTAAACTTGTGTTTCCGTTAGAAAAAGGAATGACCCAAAGCCATACTTCGGTTTCAATAATATCAAAAGAAATCAAAGTACCCTCTTCACCTGGCTCTCTGTTAAGATCTTTTACATGGGAGAAAATAGCAGAGTGTGGAGATAGTTTGGATGGCTTTTCAAGATCAAGCAAACGGGGTAAAACTCTTCCGTAACCACTTGAATCAATTACAAATTTTGCGTGGATTTCTTTAGTTTCACCCTCTTTAGTTCGTACGGTTGTTATGGAATCTGTTCCCTCAAACCTGATGTCGATCACTTCCGTTTCAAATTCTAGATCAACCCCTTTATTAATTACCTCCTGAGCTAAAGTATTATCAAAATCAGCTCTCGGAACCTGCCAGGTCCAATCCCAGCCTTCTCCAAATTTATTGCTGAAATCAAAAATGCAGACTTCGTCACCACGAAGGAAACGGGCTCCCAGTTTTTTTTCAAAGCCCATTTTATCCAGAGCAGGGAACAGTCCGACCTCATCAAAGTGGTCCATAACCCTTGGAATTAAGCTTTCACCGACTACCAGTCTTGGGAATTTTGTCTTTTCAACAACTTTTACGCTGACGTTATTCTTCTTTAAGTATGATGAAGAAACGCATCCGGAAGGCCCGGCTCCGATTACAAGAACGTCAACAAATTCTTTGCTCATCTTTGATTTTTTATTTTAATAATAACTTTTATCTTTGCCGCAAAATTAGTGACAAATAATTAATATTTTACAAAATTATCAACTATTACTTTTAATTGATGAAAATAAATAACTTTTTAGAACTGAAAGACTTTCAAAAAATTATCATTGAAAATGAAAAAATAGAACTGGATGAATCACTTTTGTCAAGAGTGAATGCAAGTTTTCAGTTTTTAAAGGAATTTTCAAAAAATAAAGTAATATACGGAGTGAATACCGGTTTTGGGCCAATGGCACAATTCAAGATCAGTGATGAGGATACTCACCAGCTTCAGTATAACCTGATAAGAAGCCACTCTTCCGGAATCGGAAATCCTTTGCCTGCCCAGGAAGTAAAAGCTTGTATGCTGGCCAGAATGAATACTTTATCATTAGGAAATTCAGGAGTGCATGAATCTGTTATTTATCTTCTTCAGGAATTGATCAACAGAGATATTACCCCCTTAATTTTTGAACATGGAGGAGTAGGAGCAAGTGGAGACCTTGTTCAACTGGCTCATCTTGCTTTGGTGCTGATAGGGGAAGGAGAAGTTTTCTATAAAGGAGAAAGAAAACTGACCAAAGAGGTTTTTGAAATCGAAGATCTGAAACCAATTCAGGTGGAGATCCGTGAAGGGCTTGCCTTGATGAACGGAACTTCCGTAATGTCAGGAATTGGTATTGTAAATGCTTATAAAGCGAATCAGCTGACAGATATTTCCATTAAGCTTTCCTGTGCCATCAATGAAATTGTTCAGGCTTATGACGATCATTTTTCAGAAACCTTAAATGGTACAAAAAGACACTACGGTCAGCAAAAAGTTGCCGAGAGAATGCGTGCGCATCTTGCTGATAGTAAACTGATCAGAAAAAGAGCAGACCATTTATATACCCACTTTGAAGAACAGGAAAAAGTATTCAAAGAAAAAGTTCAGGAATATTATTCTTTAAGATGTGTTCCTCAGATTTTAGGTCCGGTATTAGATACATTGGAGTATACAGAGAAGGTTCTTGAAAATGAAATAAACTCTGCGAATGATAACCCGATCATTAATGTTGAAGATCAACATGTTTACCACGGTGGAAATTTCCACGGAGATTATATCTCTTTGGAAATGGACAAGCTGAAAATTGTAGTAACAAAGCTTACCATGCTTGCAGAAAGACAGTTAAACTATCTTTTAAATGCGAAAATCAACGAAATTTTGCCACCTTTTGTAAATTTAGGTAAATTAGGGTTCAATTTCGGCATGCAGGGAGTACAGTTTACAGCGACTTCCACTACAGCAGAAAATCAAATGTTGTCTAATCCTATGTATGTTCACAGTATTCCGAATAATAATGACAATCAGGATATCGTAAGCATGGGAACCAACGCTGCCGTGATCTGTAGAAAGGTGATAGAAAATGCTTTTGAAGTATTGGCTATTGAAGCAATTACCATTGTTCAGGCTATTGAATATCTTGGTTTTCAGAATGAAGTTTCATCGTCTACAAAAGAGTTGTATGATGCGATCAGAAAAATAATTCCTGCTTTCTCAGATGATATGGTGATGTATCCGTATCTGGAGGAAGTAAAGAAATATTTAAAGACAATGTAACTATTAGGAGTAGTCAATTGTCTTTTAAAAAACAAGGTAACTTAAAAAAACTAAAACAAAATAAACACTAACGCATGAAATGTGCAATTGTAACAGGAGGCTCCAGAGGAATCGGGAGGGCGATCTGTATAAAACTGGCTGAAGAGAAGAATTACCATATACTCATTAACTACACTTCCAATGAAGCTGCAGCAAAAGAAACTTTGGCTAAAGTAGAAGAATTGGGAGCTACAGGGGAAATCCTTAAATTTGATGTAGGAAATACTGAAGAAGTACAACAGGTATTAACAGCCTGGCAGGACAATAATCCTGAAGCACTGGTAGAGGTTATCGTTAATAATGCCGGAATTACAAGAGACGGTTTGTTTATGTGGATGCAGAAAGAAGACTGGAGTAGTGTGATCAATACAAGCTTAGACGGGTTTTTCAATGTTACTAATTTCTTTATTCAAAAGCTGCTTCGTAACAAATATGGAAGGATCATCAATATGGTTTCTGTGTCCGGAGTAAAAGGAGCGGCTGGTCAAACCAATTATTCAGCAGCTAAAGGGGCATTGGTAGGAGCTACAAAAGCTCTTGCTCAGGAGGTTGCCAAAAGAAATATTACAGTAAATGCAGTAGCTCCTGGTTTTATTAAAACAGATATGACCCAAGAATTCAATGAAGATGAATTGAAGGCCATGATTCCTGCCAACAGATTTGGAGAAGCAGAAGAGGTTGCAGATCTTGTAGTATTTTTAGCATCCAGGAAATCTTCATACATTACAGGAGAAGTGATTAATATTAACGGCGGAATTTACTCGTAAATAATCTAACAATATACCAATGTACCAGTGTATTAATGTTTATTGAAGTTCAATAAGAATATTGTTACATGGCTAGACTGATACATTGTTAAATTCAATATATACAAATGGAAAATAGGGTTGTAATTACCGGAATGGGAATTTATTCCTGCATCGGGACGTCTTTAGAAGAGGTCAGGGAATCCCTATATCAAGGAAAATCTGGTATTGTCTTAGATCAGGATAGAAAAGAATTCGGTTTCAGGTCAGGGCTTACAGGAACAGTTCCGAAACCTGATTTAAAGAATCTCCTGAACAGACGCCAGCGTGTAAGCATGGGTGAAGAAAGTGAATATGCTTATCTTGCTACCCTTGATGCCTTGAAGCAGGCTAATCTTGATGAAACTTTTTTAGATACCCATGAAGTTGGGATCTTGTACGGCAATGACAGTGTTTCCAAGGCAGTAGTAGAATCTATAGACATTGCAAGGGAAAAGAAAGATACTACATTGATGGGATCGGGAGCGATCTTTAAATCAATGAATTCTACAGTAACGATGAACCTTTCTACTATTTTTAAACTGAAAGGGATTAATCTTACTATCAGTGCAGCCTGTGCAAGTGGCTCGCATTCTTTAGGGCTTGCTTACATGATGATTAAGAATGGCTTTCAGGATATGATTATTTGTGGTGGTGCTCAGGAAACCAACAAATACTCTATGGCGAGTTTTGATGGATTAGGAGTTTTCTCAGCAAGAGAAGACGAACCTACAAAAGCTTCAAGGCCTTTTGATGCCGATAGAGATGGCTTAATTCCAAGTGGGGGAGCTGCCTCATTAATCGTTGAAAGTCTTGAATCTGCCCAAAGAAGAGGAGCTCCTATCATTGCTGAAATAATAGGATATGGTTTTTCATCCAATGGAGGACATATTTCAACTCCAAATGTTGACGGACCGGCTTTAGCGATGGATAGAGCTTTGAAACAATCCGGATTGAAAGCTTCAGACATCGATTATATTAACGCTCATGCCACTTCTACTCCAATTGGTGACGCTAATGAAGCGAAAGCCATCTATGAGATTTTTGGAAGCGAAGTTCCTGTAAGCTCTACGAAATCCATGACGGGACACGAGTGCTGGATGGCTGGTGCGAGTGAAGTTATTTATTCAATTCTGATGATGCAGAATGATTTTGTAGCCCCGAATATAAATCTGGAAAACCCTGATAATGAGGCTAAAAAGATAAATTTAGTCTCCAAAACAAAAAATCAAAAAATTGATGTATTTTTGTCGAATTCTTTTGGGTTCGGGGGAACCAATTCTGCATTAATAGTTAAAAAATTTGATTAAAAACATGGAAAGGGAAAAAATTGTTGCTATTGTTAATGATTTTCTTGTTAACGAATTTGAAGTTGACGGAGATGAAATCAGTAATGATGCCAACCTTAAAAATACACTGGGACTAGACAGTTTAGATTATATTGACATGGTCGTAGTGATTGAATCCAATTTCGGAGTGAAATTAGGAGAAGCAGACTTCAAGAAAATGGTAACATTTGATGATTTCTATACAACGATTGAAAATAAGATCGTTGCAAAAAACGCATAGTTATTAAATAATCTATATTCCTTACAATGTACCAATGTAATAATAGAAGAGGATACTCAGAGATATTGTTACATTGGTACTCTTTTATATTAGCAAACTGTATGTATGAACAAGTGGAAAGGTAAATCTAAAGGGACGGTGCTGGGCTACAGGATATTCGTCTGGTGTATTAGAAATATCGGAATCAGAAGTTCATATCTCGTATTGTACCTTGTGGCTGCTTATTACGTTCTGTTTCAGAAAAAAAGCAACCAATATATTCTGTATTATTTCCAAAAAAGACTGAATTTCAGCTATTGGAAGGCTAAGCGCTCTATTTTTAAAAGCTATTTCACCTTCGGACAGGTTCTGATCGATAAAACAGCTATTTCCGCAGGTTTGAGAGATAAATATACCTATGAATTTGACGGTATTGAAAACCTGAGAAATCTTTTGGCTGCTAAGAAAGGTGGAGTACTTATCAGTGCTCACATCGGAAACTTTGAAGTGGCAGAGCATTTCTTTGCAGATATAGACTTTGACTGTCAGATTAATCTGGTCACTACAGATCAGGAGGTCACTGTTATCAAGGAATATCTGGAGAGCGTTTCCGTAAAAAAGAGCAATATCAAATTCATTTATGTCAAAGAAGATATGTCGCATATCTTTGAAATTAACCAGGCTTTGTCCAATAATGAACTGATCTGTTTTACAGGTGACCGTTACTTTGAAGGATCAAAATTTCTGGAAGCCGATTTATTAGGAAAAAGTGCCAAATTTCCGGCCGGTCCATTCCTCATTGCGTCCCGTTTAGGAGTACCTGTGGTATATGTTTATGTGATGAAAGAAAACAACCTTCATTACCATTTGTATGCACGAGTAGCACAGAATATCAAGAACCGGGATTCTCAAGGGCTTTTACAGTCTTACGTTCAGAATCTTGAAACCATGCTTAAAAAATATCCGCTTCAATGGTTTAATTATTTTGATTTTTGGGATGATGTTGATTAATTTTTCTATTTTTATTCCCTAAAAACTAATAAAAACTCAAAAATATTAAGGAAGTGAAATTCAAAAATGATATTGTTCAAATAGGATTTTCCTGTACAATAATCATAAAATAATATCCAAATTTCTTAATTTAAAAAAAGCACATCCTCCTTTGAAAAAAGAATATGACATACTTGTAATCGGCAGCGGATTGGGAGGTCTTGTTTCAGCTCTTGTTTTAGCGAAAGAAGGCCTGAAGGTTTGTGTTCTGGAGAAAAATAATCAGTATGGCGGAAATCTGCAGACTTTTTCAAGGGACAAACTTATTTTTGATACCGGAGTTCATTATTTAGGTGGTCTTTCAAAAGGGCAGAATCTGAACCGTTTTTTCTCCTATCTGGAAATTATGGATGAGCTGGAGCTTCAGAAGATGGATGAAGATGGCTATGATAGAATTTCATTCGGAGATGATGCTGTTGAATATCCTCATGCCCAGGGTTATCAAAACTTTGTAGAACAATTATCTGTCTATTTTCCTGAAGAAAAAGAAAACCTTGAAAATTATTGTGAGGAGATTCAGTATGTATGCAGTCAGTTTCCAAGATATCAGGTAGTAGGAAAAGATAATTATAATGAAGAGATTCTGCATTTAAATACCAAAAGGTTTATAGAATCTGTAACCCAGAATAAAAGACTTCAGGCAGTTTTATTAGGATCTAATTTCCTGTATGCCGGAGATTCGGAAAATGTTCCTTTTTATGTGCATGCTTTGACGGTGAATTCTTACATACAAAGTGCCTATAAATGTGTAAGAGGAGGGAGTCAGATATCCAGATTGCTCATTCGAAAACTTCGTCAGTATGGAGCTGAAGTTCACAAACATTCAGAAGTTTCTGAATTTATTTTTAATGAAAATAATACACTGACTTCTGTAAAGACAAAGACAGGGAAAGAATATGCCGCAAAGAAGTTTATTTCCAATATTGAAATTCGTTCTGCCATTAAGCTGATTGGAGAAGAAAGACTGAAAAAATCTTTTCTGAACAGGGTTTTAAGTTGGCAGCCGGTTTCGTCCTGTTTCAGTGTTTATCTCGTTTTAAAACCTCACTGTTTGCCCAATTTTAATTATAATATCTATCATTATTCCTCAGAAGAACAGGTCTGGAATGCCTACCGTTACCATAAAGAAGCCTGGCCGGAGACCTATATGCTTTCATCTACACCATCAAAGCAGTATCCTGAGTTTGCAGAAAGTCTTACGGCAATTTCTTATATGGATTTTGATGAGGTTAAACAATGGGAAAATACAGTCAATACCGTAGCTGATGAACATGAAAGAGGAGAACAGTATGAAAAGTTCAAACTTGAAAAAACTGAAAAAATGATTGACGCTCTGGAAAATAAGATTCCTGGTTTAAAACATGCTATTCAGCGGATATATACCTCTACTCCTTTATCTTATCGTGATTATATTGGAAGCTTTGAGGGAAATATGTATGGTTATATGAAAAATTCGGATAACCCGCTTAAAACCATGGTTTCTCCCCGTACAAAAATTGATAATCTGTTTCTGACAGGCCAATCTGTGAATATGCACGGAATTTTGGGAGTAACCATTGGTGCATTCAATACCTGTGCTGAAATTCTGGGAAAAGAAACGATTGACAGTCGCTTGCATTCAATGACTTAATTAAGACAATCGTGAAAAAAACTAATATCCAACATCTGTCATATAAAAGGCCTCTTATCTCCTTCCTTTTTTTCTTTCTCCTGAGCTCTTGTGGAGTATCAAAATCTATTCATCACCTTCCTGATGTCAAACAATATGCATTGGAAATTCCGAAGGTTACCAGGATCAATGACAGTACCTTTAGCTATAATCAAAATGTTCTCACCAAAAATAAACAACAGCTTTGGGAGCTTTATATTAAAGGAAACCCTTTGCAATTAGGATATAACAACGGAGCGTTAACTCAGGATCTGATGCAGAAACAGGAGGAAATTTTCTTCTCCAAAGTAGAAGGCTTTGTTCCTTCAAAATTTAAGCAGAAACTTTTAAATATCTTCTTAAAGTGGTACAATCGTAAAATGTATCTCAATGTAAGAGAAGATTATCAGGCAGAATTGTATGGGTTGTCACAATATTCATCTGATCGGTATGATTTTATTGCACCAAGATATCTGAGAAATCTGTATTTGCATGGAGCTCATGATATTGGGCATGCGATGCAGGATCTTGCGATGGTAGGTTGTACTTCTCTGGCGGTCTGGAACGAGAATACGGAAGATGGGAATATGCTGATCGGAAGAAACTTCGATTTTTACGTAGGAGACGAGTTTGCCCAAAATAAGTTGGTTGAATTTGTAGAACCGGAAGACGGATTTCCTTATATGTCAGTAAGTTGGCCGGGAATGATCGGTGTGGTTTCCGGAATGAATAAAGAAGGAATCACCGTAACGATCAATGCCGGAAAATCAAGAATTCCTCTGACGGCAAAAACTCCCATTTCTCTGGTAACAAGAGAGATTCTACAATATGCTAAAAATATAGATGAAGCGATTGCTATTGCTAAAAAAAGACATGTATTTGTTTCAGAATCCATCTTAGTAGGAAGTGCTCATGATAAAAATGCAGTAATTATTGAAGTCTCACCGAAAAACTTCGGAGTATATAGAGTTCAAAATACAAGTAAAGTGCTTTGCACCAATCATTTTCAGTCTGACGCTTATAAACATGATGTAAAAAATCAAAAACAAATTGAAGAGAGCCACTCGGCGTACCGTTATGAAAAATTACAGGAACTTTTACAGGAAGAAAAAAAATTAAATCCGGAGAAAATAGCTTCTATTTTAAGGAATCGCTCTGGTTTAAAAGATAAAAGTATTGGTTATGGAAATGAAAAAGCATTAAACCAATTATTGGCACATCATGCGGTTATATTTTCACCTGAAAAGAAACTGGCTTGGGTATCATCCAATCCCTATCAGTTGGGCGAATTTGTTTGCTATGATCTCAATGAAATATTTTCAGGTAAAACATTACAGGCCAATAACTTTTCAAAGTCACAATTGAATATCCCTCGCGATTCCTTTGCAGACTCTGAAGAATTTGAGAATTACGAAATATCTAGAATGCTGAGCAAGGAAATCAATGATGCTACAGAAAATAAGGATATTGCATTAACAGATGATGCCATTCCTTATTATGAATCTTTAAATCCTGACTTCTGGAAAGTCTATTTTTTGAGTGGAAAATACTATTATTATAAAAAAGAATATCTAAAAGCCAAATTAGAGTTTGAAAAGGCTCTTACCAAAGAAATAACGACTGTTCCGGATCAGAAAATGATTGAAAAATATCTTAATAAAACCAATAAAAAAATCAGTAAATAGCCCCGGAATATTTTCGGGTTTTTTCTTTTAAGCTAATTATTCTCGGGATTCAGTTTATTCAGGAAAAGAAAAGTACTTATTCCGGCGATAGCAGATAGTGTGGTGCTCAGGATAAAGCTTCCAATCACATATTGAAGCAAATTATTTTTAATCAAATCAAAATTAAGATCCTGGCTAAGGAAATTGCTGTCTCCATCAACAAACGGAGCACCCAGAAATAAAGAGGCGGCAATAATAAAAGGAATAAAGGGCGGAAGGCTCACATTTGAAGCTACAAATGCCAGCACTTTATTCAGTTTAAAAAGTACAGATAAGCTGATCACAAGTAAAGTCTGAAATCCCCAGAAAGGAGAAAGTCCGATAAAAACTCCAAGTGCAATGGAAAAAGCTTTGGTACGGTTAGTTCCGTCGCTTTCCAGTACATCTTCTTTTATGAACCTTTTAAAGCTTTTTTTTTTGAAATTATTTACGAAGTTCCTCGGAATAATGTAGAATAGGGTGATGGTTACCAAAATAGTATTCAGAATACTGATTCTGGTAAAATCTTTAAACGGTCTGAAGTGAGAAACACGTTCTGCAGGATCATATAAGACTTTTATCGGAACATTTTTTACCGGAACATGTCTCCAGGCGGTTCTTACAATGATCTCAATTTCAAATTCAAACTTAGGGGTAAAATATTTTTTTGGAATTTTATGCAAAGGATAGAACCTATACCCGGATTGCGTGTCTTCCAGTTTAATTCCGGTTTCAAACCAAAACCAGAAGTTAGAAAACCTATTTCCGAAACTGCTTTTCTTTGGAATGCCGTCCTGAGACATATTTCTGTTTCCAATCAAAATAACCTCTTCATCTTCCTGAAGAAGAGCCTCTACAAATACAGGAATATCATCCGGATAATGCTGCCCATCAGAATCTATAGTGATGGCATGGTTATAACCTAATTCTTTTGCCTCTCTGAAGCCTGTTTTAAGCCCGTTTCCCTTTCCTTTGTTCTCAGGTAAGGAGATTATTGTGATCTGAGGATATTGGCTCAGAATCTGAGGGGTAGAATCGGTAGAACCGTCATTCACGACAATAATACTTTCGGTGTAATCCAGAACACCGTCAATGACCCTTTTCAGGGTCTTTTCATTATTGTAGGTAGGTATTAAAACGCAGATTTTCCTTTCAGAAATTGCATTCTGTACTTCAGCAAGGGACATGTTTTTATTTTAAAGTGGCTCTTTCCGCCTCGGTCATGGTTTTAGACTGCATTGCAAACCTTTTGATATAGTTTTTTAAAGCGGTATTCTGCTTATTGTAATTATTCAAAAGAAATGCTTTGTCATCTTTTAAGCTTCCTCTGTATCCTACAATTTTAGGAATGTTTTCCTGAACGCTTAATCTGATCAGACGAAGTTCTGCATTATTGGGATTGCTTTTGATGACTCCTTCAAGGTTGGTAGCTCCTGTCTTTACAAGAGCTTTTCTATTTCCTTTAGAGACTTTGGCTTCCATAATTTTGGCTGCCGCTTTATAGCCTAAAGTTACCGGATCAGAACCGGATTGTTTTTCTGCAATTTCAATAAAACTGGATGTATTAGTGCTGGAATCATTGGCCTTGGCATAGCTGTTTCTCAGTGCTTCAAGATCAGACTGAAAGAAAAATAAAAATGCCGCTACAAAGGATAAAATAAGTTTCATGACATTAATTTTTTATAGCTTACAGACAATTTCAATGCAATAGTCTCGCCAAAAGAGGTTACATTTTTTACTTTAACATCTTCATCATCTTCCGTAATATCCAGCTGAAGTTTCAGATCAGGAGTTTCAAAAGGATTAATGATCGCCATAAACTTTACATTGGAGGCTGTTTTTAAAAATAATTTTGAACCTGTAAATTCTTCGGTCAGTTCTTTAATGATCTGCATCATACAAACTCCCGGAGTTACAGGGTTTCCTGGAAAATGTCCCTTAAAAATATCATGATCCTTATTTAAATGGATATGAGCGACAAAACTTCCGTTGTCTGCCTTTTCGTATGATGTAAGCGTATAAAAATCTGTAAGAATGGTTTGCATGATCTTATTTTTTAAGATTAAATGTATGATAAAACTCCAGGTTGGAAAACAAGGTTAATCTGTTTTGCCGTTGGAAATCATTCTGTTTCGGTTATTTGAAATAGTTTTATATTGATCTTAAAATCCTTATGTTGTAAGTTTAAGCTGTCTGCGAAGATATGCTTTTTTGCATCAAAAGTAAAATCGATTTTTTCCCGATTATTTTTTGTGTAAATGATCTGTTTCAGCAAATTATTTTCTTTGTTGAAGAACAGATAATAGCTTTTATTATTAATCTTAGAGAGAAAGATTTTAGTATTTTCATTTTCAAAACTTTCATTCACCGGATATTGTCTCTTTAACAGCTGTTGGAAATCATTTTTCAAGAAATTAATGACAATTTTCTTATCCAGATCAGGAAGTACATAATTGAGTTTAAAATCGTTATCTGAGATTTCAAAATCAATCAGTTTATTCCCAAAATCCGAAGTTAGGGCAACACGATGTGTTGTTTCATTCAATTTTTTGACAATTAGAATACCACTTACATGATTTTTATAAACATCCATCTGACATTTGTAGACATAATCTTCAGCTGACGAAAAGTAAAGATTTTCAACAGTTTTTTCCGTTGATGGGACCGGTTTTATATCAGTAAGCTTATAAGTCTTACAAGAAATAACCGATATCAGAATCAGGCTATAAAGTAAATTCTGACGCAGGAATCGAAGCATTGATTTTGGTATTTTTAAAAACAATATTAGTAGTATCCCCGGACGCTTCGGTCATATTCACTTGGGAAACCGTAGACTGGTTTTTAGGGAAATAAAGTTCAATCTGCTTAATATATTTGAGCAACTGAGAAGTCTTCGGAACAAACTTCGCTACATTGTAATTCCCGTTTTTGAAATACGTTACTGTAAATTCCGGATCATTGAACATGGTTCCGTTTGAACTGCCAACAATCAGTTTGTTGATCTTTTCAAAAGTTTTACTCTTAGCATCTACAGATGATTTTTTCCCCTGATCATTGATGTAGATCTTATTGCTTTTAAAAACAATGCTGTACTGATAAGGCTTGGTGTATTTCCAGCTTAGCATATTGGGCGTCTGTAGAGACATTTTTCCGTAAGTAACAATGCTTTTATCCAGAAAATCCATTTTTTTAGTCTGGGTAAAATCACTCTGCAAAGTTTTAATTTCCTTGGTGTCTGCTGAAACTTTCGATACGAATGCTTTAGCCTCTGCTCCTGACATTGCCGTGTTTTGAGCAAAAAAGAAACCAGAAATTAATAAAAATGCTCCAAAAGCAATATTTTTAATCATTTTTTCTTGAATTTGTAATGGAATCAACGGTAAAGGTTGAATACTTTTTATCCGCCAAAAATACTAATAAATCTGTCAGCACACGATACGTTTTTTCTGAGGTGTCGTGAAGGAGAATAATGCTTCCTTTTCTAAGACCTTTAGTTATTCTTTTATAGATTTTCTTTTCATCATCAGTAATGGTGTCCAGAGAACGGACGTTCCAGCCGATGCTGATTTTATGAGTTCGTTGTATCGCTTTGGCAATGCTCGGATTGGTAACTCCGAAAGGAGGCCTGTATAAATCTGTTCGCAGGTTCCCAATATTTCTCATAACTTCATCACAGTTTTCAATCTCTGCAGTCATTTTTGAAGTCGATAAAAAGCCGGTTGAATTGGAATGGGATAAAGTATGATTTCCAATGGCATGTCCTTCATTAATAATTCTCTGAAATGTTTCAGGATATTTTTCAATCTGTTTTCCGATACAGAAAAAAGTTGCCTTTATTTCATGTTCTTTAAGTAAGTCTAAAAACTTAGGAGTGAATTCAGTAGGACCATCATCAAAAGTGAGGGCAACTTCCTTAATTTTTGTTCTTTTATGAGTAATACTGTTGACAAAATATCCCAGTTCAATAGCAAAGGATCCCCAAACCACTACGGCAGAAAAGGCTAGGAAACATGCAATATACACCCAAAAACTTCCCTGAAACGCATAGATAAAAACGTTACAGAAGAGATAAAATAGGATGAATGAATAATGTTTCATGATGTACTATTTTTGAGTTCGTGATTGACGATTCCTAACTACATTCAGGATGTTACCTATAGCCACGAAAGGAATCCGAAATACAAAAGTATAGATTCTTCCTTCGTCAGAATGACAGAACAACAATTATGTTGTAGGGTAGTATCTTAATTATGCTCTTTCCAGCAATACCAAACTATGATCGCTACCTGCGAGATGATTGTAAAGAAGTACATTTTTCACTTCTTCTTTTCTCTCTGAGTTAATCATCATTATTTCCGGAATTTGCTGCTTTTTAAGGATATGACAAGCCATAAACGTAGAAAAACCACTCGCCGTATTGAATTCCCCACTCAGGTGTTTGTAATACAATAAGGCAGAATTTGGAAACAAGTCCATAGCTTTTGTGTAATAAAGATCAGAGTCTGCATCACCACTGAACCCTAAAATTACAGCATCAATATCTTGTGCTGAAAGATGATTCTTTGTTAAAAAATCCTGTATAAAAACTGTTGTCTCTTGCAGTTCCACTCTATTACTGATTTTAATATCAGTCAGTTTTGCATAGGAATTTTCTGTTTTATCTTTTCCAATAACAAAGAAGCTTGCTCCTTCCCCCCAGATAACACCATGGGTAGTAGAATGCAGATAATCCACAGGAAAATCTGATTCTTTTTTAATTGTATTATTCAGACAGTAAAGTTCCATTGTTCTGTCAGTTTGCTCATCAGTAGATCCAACCAGAACATTTTCAGCTTCACCGTCATTGATCTGAAGTTGTGCATCCAAAAATGAAAACTCCAGTGATGAAGAGGTGTTAACGTAGGTAAAGTTGTAGGCATGGCATCGTAATCCCAGTGCAATCTGACCTGCCACGGTATTATGAGTGGATTGGATAAAAAATGTAGGGGTTAAAAACTCCTCATGATTATCAATTACGTTTTTCAGAAACTTTTCAGAATCCTGTGAACATCCCATGCCGGTTCCTACAATAATAGCATCAGGTTGTTCAATTCCGGCTTCTTTTAAAGCGTAATGTGATGCTACAGAGCTCATTTTTACCGTTTTGGACATTCTCCTGATCATAGCTGGAGGAATGAACTCTTTGTAATTAGGTTCTATGGCTTTAACCAGCTTCACCGAATTTTCCGGCTTAAGATTCTGAAGAATATTTTCATTTAAAGTGTCCTGAACTGAGATACAGGATGCACTGTTAATGTATACTGCACTCATGATTTCGAGAAAATTAAGGTTGAACAGTTTCCACCAAATCCAAATGAATTGGAAAGAACATGATGGATATTTTTCCCCTTCAGTTCAGTAATCGGTATCAGATTAAATTCTTCCATTTTCGTTTTGAAATTCAGGTTCGGGAAGATTACACTGTGCTGCATTGCTAAAATTGAAAATACAGCTTCAATTCCGGCAGCGGCAGCTAATGTATGTCCTGTAAATGCTTTTGTAGAGCTGAATTCAGGGACATTATCTTCTCCAAATATTCTGATCATGGCAATTCCTTCAGATAAATCATTATTAGGAGTTGCTGTTCCATGAACGTTGATATAATCGATGTCTTCTTTTTTCAAGCCTGAAATTTTTAAAGCTTGTTGCATTGCTAAGAATGCGCCTTGTCCGTTTTCTGAAGATGCGGTCTGGTGATGAGCATCATTAGCGTTTCCATATCCGGAAAGATAAGCAAGTACCTGTTTGCTTTCCTTTTTAACAACTTCTTCGGATTCAAGGACTAAGAAAGCGGCTGCTTCACCAAGGTTTAACCCTTTTCTGTCATTGTCGAAAGGAGTATTGTAAGAATCTGTAAGGATCATTAGGGTATTAAAACCGTTTAATGTAAACTTTGAAAGGGAATCTGTTCCCCCAACGATAACACGATCCAAGACTCCGTTTTTAATAAGTTTGGCTCCCATCATAATGGCATTGGCTGCAGATGAACAAGCTGTACTTATGGTAGAAACCATGCCTTTTATTCCTAAATGATCGGCAATAGCCAATGAGGAATTTCCGGCATCATGAGCGTCAATGTATTTTTGCTTTTCAGGAAAGTCTTCGTAAGAATAGAAGTATTTTTCGGTAATATCCATTCCTCCGACACTGGTGGAGGAGATCAGTCCGGTTCTGTAACCGTTGATGTCTGAGATTCCGGCACTTTCTACAGCTTCTTGTGCAGCAACCATTCCTAATAAAGAAGTTCTTGTTATGTTGTTATCTTCACTAAGCTGAAGTTTCTGTACAAGTTCCTCATTAGATAATTTTATTTCACCAGTTTTAATAGCTCCGGCATGACGGGTTTCAAACATCTGAATATCTGAAATACCATGTTTTCCGGATTGTAATGAAATAAAATTTTCCTCCACATTGTTTCCGATGGAGGAAATGATGCCCATTCCTGTTATGGCAATTTTTTGACTCATTCTATTAAATAATGTAACAATGTATCAATGTAACAGTTT
This sequence comes from Chryseobacterium nakagawai, assembly GCF_900637665.1. NCBI lineage: Bacteria > Pseudomonadati > Bacteroidota > Flavobacteriia > Flavobacteriales > Weeksellaceae > Chryseobacterium > Chryseobacterium nakagawai. Next base: position 5,405,692 of record NZ_LR134386.1, on the reverse strand, counting down.
ATCAATTATTACTACATTGATACACCGTTAAACTATTATATCAATTTATTTTGTCCTGTTGTCTTCGATGAATTTAGCCATGGTATCGATAGATTGGAAAATTTCCTTTCCTTTTTTAGGATCGGCTAATTTTATTCCGTAATCTTTGTCAAGAAGAACGATTAATTCCAAAGCATCAATAGAATCTAATCCTAATCCACCTCCGAATAAAGGATCTGTATCTTTGATTTCCTCTACAGAAACGTCTTCAAGGTTAAGAACTTCGATAATTTTGTGCTTCAATTCAGTTTTTAAGTTTTCCATAATTTAATTAATTTACCAATGTATCATTGTAACAGTTTACCAATATCTAAAATTGTTACATTTCTACATTGTTATATTGTTACATTTTTACAAGGTTAGCAAATATACAAAAGCTTTGTAATTTTCCTGAAATAATTCAACCCAGCCACATAATACTTTATCTGCTTTTCCGGATTGAAGGATTTGTTCGCTATAATCGGTTAAAAATTTTTCATCAAATTCATCCAAAACAAAAAAGGCATTTTCAGTCTGCATTTTGTGTTTAATACTGATTTCCCCTACACAGATGTTAGGCAGGGTATAAACAAAGACTGCCGGACTGGGAAAGTAGTTTTCCCGGGAATTGATACTTTCCTGATACTTGAAATCAGTATCCAGACTCGATGATTTGTTAGCAAAAACCAGCGCTGTTCTGCTGTGATCTTCCTTTTTTAAAATCATTTCGGCAGCTAGAAAGGCCAATTTACTCAAATGATCCATTTTGTGAAATTTCGGATAGCTGAGTTCTAAAGTTTTATAGGCTTCTTTAGCAAATTCCGGGAATGTATTATTTTCAGTTTCAAAAATAAGGTTTCCACCAACGGTTATTTTTGAATGTTCTATAGTGCAGCTGCTTATTTTCTTCATCATATTCATTTTAGCATTTTTCCAAAACAATCGCCGCATTACAGCCTCCAAAGCCAGAAGCTGTTTTCAAAATATATTTAATCGTTGCAGTCTGATTTTCTCTGATAATATTCAACGGTTGAGAGACTCCCATTTCTTCAAAATTTTTAGAGGGGATCAAGGTATTTTGAAGAGCACTTTCCATAGAAATAATGCTTTCCAGAAGACCGGAAGCACCCAGGCAGTGCCCATAATAGCCCTTCATACTGTTTAAAGGAACGTTTTGAAGATTCATTCTTCCGAAGGCGATACTTTCCATTTCGTCGTTGTATAATGTTGCTGTTCCATGAGCAGATATAAAATCAATTTGTTCTGCAGAGACATTCGCTTCTATCATTGCATTTCGGATACTTCCGTATAGACCATCTCCCGTTCTGGAAGGTCCGGAAATGTGGTTGGCATCATTGATGGCTGAATCCCCCAATACTTTAAAACTGAATTTTTCATTCTCGGAAGATTCTGCAGTGATATAAACTGCTGCTGCCGCTTCCCCAATATTGATTCCGTTACGGTTTTTATCATAAGGTTTGCAAGGTTCTGAACCAATAGCCTGAAATGAATTGAAGCCGGAAATTACAAATTCTGTGATTTCATCCCCTGCAATTACAAAAGCATCTTTATATTTCCCTGCCTGAATCATATTCTTAGCTACGGCAATAGCCATTACGCCAGAAACACAAGCATTGGAAACAACAATAGGTTGGGTTTTAAAACCGAAAAAGTCCGCAATCTTTTGTGCTAATTGTGATAGATAAACGCCTTCAGGTAATTCAGTTTGATTTTTTAATAAGCTTATATTTCCTTTTGTTGTAGAAAGAATAAGAGCGGTGTATTCAGTTATATTATGCTTTTCAACAAGTGGTTTCATGCTTAGTAGGAGCATTTTTTCCAGCCTTGTAAATTCCTGATGGCTATTTTGATCGAAAATTCTACCAAATTCTTTATTCAGTTTTTCAGAATTGATCCCGGAGGCATAAAAAGCATCCTGACTTTCTATAATTTTATGTAAAGCAACTCCAGATTCTCCGGCTAAAAGTGCCCTCCAGTTAGAATCTACATTAAAACCAAGGGGAGTGACGCAATTGTAGTCTGTGATATAAGTTTCTTTCTTCATGATAGTCCCATTTTATCTTTCCAAGCTTGAAAAAATTCCGGGTTGTACAGACATAAACTTCCGTTGCTGTCCAAAAACACCTGAATGGTTTCTCCACTGCATACCAATTTGTCTTCCTGATTGAAAAGCTCATATTTATAAATAAGCTTGGCAGAAACAGAATTAACAAAAGTGGTTACAATTCTGAAGGTTTCTCCATATTTTAAAGGCAGAAAATGTTCGCAGGTGCTTTTTACAATAGGCGTTACATATCCCGCATTCTGAATATCAAGGTAGGTAAGGCCATGCTGGCGTCCGAAGGCTTCTCTTCCATCTTCAAAATAAACGATGTAATGACCATGCCAGACAATTCCCAGCGGGTCTGTCTCGTTGAATCGTACTCTTACTTCTTCAGTACAGGTTAATATATTTTCGTTAGACTGCATGCTTTTCTTCCTGAGTGTTGTTTTTATGGATGTCAGAAACTTCCTGACAATATTAGTAATAAATAGATTAAATATTATGAAGCTTCCTTTCGTAAAAAATAGAAATGGATACGGTGACAAGATAAAATAAAAATAAGAATACAAGCTCTTTGGCAATCCCGCCGATTCCACTGTTTCTTAAAATAATATCATAATATGCGTTCAATCCCCAGTTCATAGGAGAGAACTTGGCTACAGTTTGCATAAATTCAGGCATTAAAAATACCGGAACCCAGATTCCTCCAATTGCGGCTAATACTACCACAGATGTAGCTCCAAAAGGCGCTGATTGTTCCTGAGTGTCTGCAATGGTTCCCAGCAATACTCCAAATCCAATAGCTGCAAGTCCTGCAAATAAGGTTACCGTGACAAGCTGGAACATTTTTCCGGATACATCAAACGCCGGAAGATCCATATAGGGGAAAAGATAGATCCCTACAGCCACCATCAGTAAGAACTGAATAAGACAGATAATAAGATAGGTAAATGTCTTTCCTAAGATATGAACGAAGTAAGGAGTAGGGCTTATTCTCGCTCTTACGCTTGTTCCCTGGCTTTTTTCTTTTACAAGATTAATGGATAAAGGGACTACAATGAAAAAGATGGCAAAAAGCGTCCAGGCAGGGACATTGTGCTGAACAGAATTCGGTATAACGTCCATTTCTCCTTTTTTCGGAGTGATTTCTTTGAAACTGATGAGGTTTTTATTTTCCTCAAGATTTTCCGTTGTTCCTAACTGATCCTGGAAAGCTTTATAGATTTTTTTATTCTCGATCTCAAAAACCATTTTGTTCACTGAGTTCATCACTGAGTTTTTGAATCCTGCATTGGTCGCCGGGTCAAAATACAAATGAATCTCTTTGGTTTTCGGAGTTTCTATTTTCGTTTTTGCAGAATCACCTTCCAATCCAAATGAACTTACAATCGCCTGAACTTTGGAATCGATATTGGAATTTAAATCTTTCGTAAGATCTTCAGGGATAACGATCGCCATCTGGTAGTCTCCAGAAAATACTGCATCCTGTGCTGATTTTTCATTGAAATTCGTTAGCAGCTGGAATGTTTTACTATTTTCCAGTTCGCCTTTTATATTTTTGGAAACCTCGGATTTATCATTATCAATGAAAATGATTGGAATCTTAGAACCTTCAAGGTTTTTAAAGGTAGAATCCTGAATCAGGGTAATGGTTACAATCAAAAGTAACGGCATGACGAAAATAATGACAATTCCTCCGATATCTCTTTTCAGGAGAAGAATTTCTTTAATAAAACTTCTCCACAGTTTATACAACAACATCTCTTAATTCTTTTCCGGTTAATGAAATGAAAACATCTTCAAGGTTTTCTGCATAGGCAATTTGTGAAACTAGTTCTTCAGGAGTTCCCACGGCATGAATTCTCCCTCGGTCAATAATAGCAATCTTGGTACAGAATTCTTCTGCTTCAGAAAGATGGTGGGAAGTATAGATGATGCATGTTCCGTTTTTATTCAGTTCTAAAAGGAAATCAATGATTACTTTTTTAGACTGTACATCTACTCCCACGGTAGGTTCATCTAAAAATAAAACTTTCGGATTGTGAAGAGTTCCGGCAATGAGGTTGCAACGGCGTTTCATTCCTCCAGAGAACTGTCCTACCTGTTTATTGGCAAATTTTGAAAGTCCCATAATTTCCAGGGAATCGTCAATGGCCTTGGTAAGTTGCTTATGTTTTAAACCATATAAACTTCCGAAGAACATTAAATTTTCTTTGGCTGTCAGGGTAGGATAAAGAGCATATTCCTGAGGAACAATTCCTGTGATCTGTCTGATCTTAAAACTGTCTTTTTGTGGAGACAGCCCGTTGATTGTGAATTGTCCTGAAGTAGGCTTAATTAATCCCGAAAGCATGGAAATCAAAGTGGTTTTCCCTGCTCCGTTGGGTCCAAGAATTCCATAGATCTCATTTTTGTCGATATTCAAAGAGATATCATTCACAGAAAATTCGTCGGAATTTTTGTATTTTTTATATAGATTTTTAATCTCAATCATATTCTCTGCCATATCAGATCGCTTTTCTCAGTTTTTTATAGAAAGCTTCTTCTAAATCTGCAATATGAAGCATTGTCTTCGATAATTCGTTGTAAATATTGCTTTTAGAGTTTCTATTTTTATACACTCTGGCGATATCTACCGCAAAATCTCTCCAAAGATCACCAATAGAAGTGATTTCTTTTGAAAGTTCTTTTAGTTCATCATTTTTAAGGATAACAGCTGCCTCCTGAAGGAATGCTCCATAAATAAACCTGAATCCGCCACCTCCTGTTCCGATTTCTTCCTGCATTCTGATCAATTGACCCAGATAATGATTGGTTACTTTTGTTCCTTTCTTTTCTGCCCATTTCGGGATACTTTTTGCCACCCATCTCATGGCTTTTACTCCAATCAATGGTACCGGAGCCAGCATATTTTTGCAGGTGTCTTTGATTCCTTTTTTTATAGCTTCTTCCAAATGAACATCTTCTGGGATATAAATAGGATAGTACATGTGTCCTTTTGGAGGAAGCGCTCCCTTAGCATATCTTACTTTTTCCAGTTCTGCTTCCGTAAGGGTTGTGGTGTAATCCATTACCGGATCACTGATAAGGAATTTTCCATCTTCTTTACCATATACAACAAGATTATGGGCATTAAAATGGAATTTATATTCTTCAGGGAAATAAGTAAGGTTAAAAACACCTACCTGAAGTCCTGTAGGTATATTTTGTTCTAAGTTTCTTTCTAATGCTTTTTGGGCATCCAGAGGATTGGAGAATTTTTCTCTTTTTATTTTAATTCCTAATCTTTTCGCTGCTTTACTGAAAATAGCACCCGGCATCGGACGATAGCTGAAGCCTGGAGCGAAATTCACCTTTAAAAAGGGAAGGTAGACAAAAAATAATCCTGAACCGATCCCGAAAATCATAGGTTCACTTAATTTTAGTCCTCTGTTAAGCAGTAGATTAGAAGCAACACCGTTTTCGCAATGTGCAGTCTGATGGTGTTCAAAGTTTAATTTCATTTGCAGTTTATATCTTTTTCATAGGTAAATAAAATGGAACGAATCACTTTATTTATTTCCCGTCGAAGTTTTTTAGTTCATGGACTGAAATTCCAAATGCATCGGCATATTTTTTCAGCGCAGTTTCACTTAGTGTTTTAAATACGTTGGGTTTAAAATGTCTTTTTACCCTCCATTGCCACATTCCTACATAAGAGGCCAGTACTCCTAAGTCCATTTTATTAAATTCCATAAAATAAACGATAGGGCTTACTGTATTATTGGCAACGTTTTGCTTTGCTTCTTCAATTCTTTCATAGATCAATTCCATAGATTCATCCAAAGCAGCCTTTTTTGCATCCCAGCCCGTACTGTTTGCGGTGGTATAATTATCATTTTCATCCGTTACATACAATACTTCTGTCATGTTGGCGGATTTCAGATTACTTTCGTCTTGAGGCAGGTTTTGTTTTTTCATCTGAATAATGTTTAATTTTTTTAGGTTCCGGATGAAATAGGATTCATCTGTTTTTGATTATTTTAATCAGGTGGCTAAAATAGTGAAAATACATAATATGAAAATTATACCTGATTTGATCATAAGATTGCTTTGAAATAAAGGCTGTATAAATTTTTGTTCAAAATTTAATGATAGAACTGATTGCCGTTTTTCTTCGTTTAATGAGGCGTGGAATCGTTTTGTAATCTCACATATTGAGAAAAATGTTTGTTTTTTTCTGTTTTTACGGTAAGGATGTTTAACTAATAGGATGTAATGAAATCTTAAGAAATACTGTTAATACTTATGAAGGATGTTTATAATTAGGTAAACTGTAACAAGTACCTCATATCATAAGACTAATGGATTAGAAATTTGAATATAAAATTAAATAACCACTATGAAGAAATTTTTTATTTCTGTTTCGCTTTTCTGCATGCTTAGTGCTATGGCTCAGAAATTCGATACTCAAAAACTAACAGATGCCCAGGGCTATACTTATGAAACCGTAAAGAACGACCAGGCAGGGGTAAGAGTATATACCCTAAAAAACGGATTAAAGGTTTATCTGGCAAAAAATGAAGATGCTCCGAGAATCCAGACTTATATTCCGGTAAGAACGGGATCCAATAATGATCCGAGTGATAATACGGGATTGGCTCACTACTTAGAGCATATGGTTTTCAAAGGAACTTCTCACTTGGGAACTCAGGATTGGGCAAAGGAAAAAGCTGTATTACAGCAGATCTCTGATCTTTATGAGCAGCATAAAGCGGAGAAGGATCCGGTAAAGAAAAAAGAACTTTACAAAAGAATTGATGAGGTATCTCAGGAAGCATCGAAATTTGCGATTGCCAATGAATATGATAAAGCCATTTCTTCTTTGGGAGCTACGGGAACGAATGCTCATACTTGGTTGGATGAAACGGTATATAAAAACAATATTCCATCTAACGAGCTTGAAAAATGGTTAAGAGTTGAAAAGGAACGTTTCTCAGAATTGGTACTTCGTCTTTTCCATACTGAATTGGAAGCAGTATATGAGGAATATAACAGAGCGCAGGATAATGATGGCCGTTTGGTAAACTATGCATTAATGGAAGCTCTTTTCCCAAAACACCCGAACGGACAGCAAACGACTATCGGTACTTCTGAACATTTGAAGAGTCCTTCTATGGTTGCAATTCACAAGTACTTCGATACGTATTATGTGCCTAATAACATGGCGGTTGTATTGGTTGGAGATCTTGATTTTGACAAAACTATAAAATTAGTTGACCAATATTTCGGTGCTTTCAAATACAAGGAGCTTCCGATGAAAAAGATGGTCACAGAGGAGCCAATGACTCAGATTGTTTCCAGAACTGTAAAAAGCCCATCTACACCAAGAATGACCATGGCATGGAGAACTGATTCTTATGGAAGCCAGGAGGCTAGACTGGCAGATGTTGTAGCTGAAATATTGAGCAATAGAGGAGATGCTGGTTTGATTGACCTTAACATCAATCAAAAGCAAAAAACTTTAGGGGCAGGAGCGTACGAATCTCCATTCAAAATGTATGGAACATTTGCGCTAGTAGTAACTCCTAAAGAAGGACAGAGTTTTGATGAAGCTAAGAAGTTATTATTAGATCAGCTTGATCTTGTTAAAAAAGGACAGTTCGCTGACTGGATGCTGAAAGCTATCGTCAATGACAAAAAAGTTCAGCGTATGAAAGGTTGGGAAACCGCTGATGGATTGGCTACTGAGCTTTATGATTCTTATATTAAAGGAAGAACGTGGGAACAGGAGTTAGATGAGATCAACCAGTATGAAAAGATCACTAAAGCTGATGTGGTGAAGTTTACAAATGATTTCTTTAAGGATAACTATGTAGTAGTTTACAAAGAAAAAGGAGTGAATGACAAGCTTGTTCGTGTTGAAAACCCAGGAATTACTCCTATTAAGCTGAACAGAGAGGCTCAATCACCTTTCCTTAAAGATATTTTAAATACTAAGGTTACTGAGATCAAACCAGAATTTATCGATTATAAGACAGCAATTCAGACCTCAAAGGTAAAAGATAAAACGGTAAGCTTTGTAAAGAATAAATACAATGAGATTGCCCAGGTAAGCTACGTTTTCCCTTTCGGAACAGATCATGATAAGGAACTTTCGTTAGCTGGAACTCTTTTCGAATACCTTGGAACAGATAAATATACTCCGGAGCAATTGAAGGAAGAGTTCTATAAGCTAGGAATCTCTTACAGTTTCAGAACCTCTAATGATCAAACTACTGTTACTTTATCAGGACTTGAAAGTAATATGAAGAAAGGAGTGGAGCTAATGAATCACTGGATGACCAACGTAAAAGCGGATAAAGCTATTTACAGCCAAACTGTAAAAACAATTCTTGAAGCCAGAGAGGTCGCTAAAAAGGATAAAGTAAGAATTATGGGTGCTCTTTCCAACTATGCAAAATATGGGAAAGACTCAAGAATGACGGATGTTATTTCTAAAGCCCGCCTTGAAAGTATTGATGCTGCAGAATTAATGAAAAAGGTAAAAACACTGAACCAATATCCTTATCAGGTATTGCTTTACGGGCAAGACCAGGCAGGTATGGAGAGTGCTGTAAAACCTTATATTACCAATGTAAGTCTGCAACCGGCAAAAGCTAAGGAATATGCAGAACCTGCCACAACAGGAAACGTATATTTCACCAATTATGACATGGTACAGATGGAAATGGCTAAAGTAGCGAAAGGAAGTTCTGTAAACCTGAGTAACTTCGGTAAAGCTAATGTTTTCAATGAGTATTTCGGAAGAGGATTATCTTCTATTGTTTTCCAGGAAATCAGAGAAAGTAAGTCTTTAGCTTATTCTGCATATGTTTCTTATGCCAATGCTTCAGAAAAAGGACATGCTAACTATATTACCAATTATATTGGAACGCAGTCTAACAAACTTCCTTTAGCTGTAAATGCAATGAGTGAGCTAATGGCTGAATTACCGCAAATCCCAACGCAGTTTGAAAATGCAAGAGGTTCAGCATTGAAGCAGATTGCCTCTAACAGAATCAACAGAACTAATATTTTCTTTAGCCAGTTAGCTTTGAAAAAATTAGGAGTTGATTATGACCTGAGAAAAGATACGTATGCTGAGATTCAAGGATTGACATTACCTCAGTTGACAGGATTCTACAATACAGAAGTGAAACCTGTACAATATAATACAGCAATTATCGGTAAGAAAGAAAACCTGAATATGGAATCTATCAATAAAATGGGACAATTCCAGGAGGTATCACTTGAAGAGATCTTCGGATACTAATATTTTAGTTTTAATAATAGGTAAAGTGGAGCAGAAATGTTCCACTTTTTTGTTTGAATAAGGGTATTTGTCTGATAGTGAATGTTCCACGGATTTGTAGAATGTTTCACGTGAAATATGACATTTTTTAAACACAAATGTCACCCATAACTCCACAAATAGTCACAATGATTTATGGTTTTTTTAAAGGATTCTATTTTTTAGTGCAATAGTTCGCAAAGGATCATTCATTATGGGGACTTTTGATCGTAAAGGCGTTTCACTCAGCAAGAGAAGCCTTTGATAAATTTATTGGGTTTTAATTCAATAGAGGTGGGCTTTAGCCAAAATCTAATTGTTTTATAGGTAACAACCCTCAATCAAAAATAATCAGTGCTTCTTTTGCGATCATAGTATTAAAAGTAATAAAGAATATATCAATCCTTATAAAACAAAAAAGCTGCACAAAATGTACAGCTTTTATAGTCTTTTTCTTTCTTTTTACGATTTTACCTCCTGAATAAACAGGTTAATCTCTGCTCTGATCAACAATTCTTCGTTGTTGAAGGTCTCGCAGAAGATGTGGCAGATATTTTCAAACTGGGAAATCAATGATGCTTTTGAAATGATTTTGTCATTTACTTTGGGAAGTCCGAATATCTCAATCTTTTTGATATTGGTAATAAAGCCTATCACTTTGGTATCTGCTTCCGGATTTTCGAAGAAGCTTTGTCCAAGGATAGATGAGCAGGTTTGGGCCAGATTTTCAATTAATCCGGCTTCTACAAATTCATTGTTATGAACAAAGATATTGTTTTCTTTTATTTCAAAGGAAGTTACTACTTTTTCCTTGGTCAGTTCCAGGATATAGTCTGCCATCAGCATCGGCTCGCGATGCGGTAAAAAGTGGTGTATATTGATGATATTTTCTTCCCTGATCTCCATTAAAAATTATTTTACAGCGGTTTTCATTTGAGATTTTGCAATCACTTCACCATTTAATTTAGTAATGATGTCTACAAGTGTTACTCCCATTACTTCATTGAGGATGGTTACTTCAGATTTCAGTTGATCCCCAATTTTAGGTAATATTGTGGCTTCAAAAGATTTGATGGCTCCAATGTATCCGGTAGGAGCATCTTTTCCAAGTAAATGATACTTGTACCCTGTATGAAGAGCTACACTTTGTGCCTGGTGTTCAATCAATCCGGAAGCCTGAAAAAATCCATCCTGAATGAATAGATTGTCTTCCTTTACTTCAAATCCGGAAATAAGGTGGCTTTCAGAATATTCTGATAATTCATGTACCATTACAAATGGTGCACGTTGCGGAATAAGACTTTGTACAAAATCTTTATCGGATGTTGGCAGTCTGTTTTCCATTAGTAGACTGTTAATAAAGAACAAGAATAGGCAAATCTTCCACTCTCAGGAACGCAAAGAAGTATTTTTTCTCCTTTTTTCAATGTTCCGGAGTTCATGAGTTCCTCTAATGCTACGAAGATAGATCCGGCACCGATATTTCCGATGTCAGAAAGGTTGTAGAACCATTTTTCAGCAGGGAAGTCCATTCCTTTTTTAGCAAATTCTTCTTTCAATCCATCTTTGAAATATCCTGAAGAGATATGAGCCAATACATGGTCAATTTTTTCAGGATCAAGATTGTGTTTGTCAAAAGAAGCTCTTAAACTTTCGGCTCCTTTTACCAGAATATATTTATCCAGGATTTTAGTGTCCTGCTTAATGGCAAAAATAGATTCTTTTAACCATGCATCAGATGGATGATCTGCCCATGATTTTAAGCTTCCGTCTTCCTGTTTTTCACATCCTGCATACATACATGCCTCGATTTCGTGGGCATAAGAATAGAAATCGATGAATTCCACTCTTAAAGAGATCCCGTTTTCTCTCGGTTTATTTTCTAGTAAAAAAGCACCAGCTCCATCAGAGAGCATCCATCTAAGGAATTCTCTTTTGAAAGCGATAATAGGTCTTTCTTCCAATAATTTTAAATTTTCAGCTTCATGGTTGAATTTATCGGCGGTCATCCATGCAGACATTCTTTCAGAACCCGCACATACAGCACTTTCCTGTACACCGGCTCGTACTGAGAGGAATCCGTAGTTAAGGGCATTCATTCCTGAGTTACAAAGTCCGGTGGCAGTATTGATTTCAATAGATTTCCCGATGTTCAGTTCACCATGAACCATAGAAGCATGTGAGGGCTGAATCTGGTCAGGAGAAGTAGTGCCTACGGATAGTAACTTCATATCTTCCTTCTTGAAATTATCATCAAAAAGTCCTTCAATTGCCTTGGCAGTAAGCTGCGCATTGGAATGCGTAGGGTTTCCTTCTTTATCTAAAGCGTAATATCTTGTCGTGATTTTATTATTTCTTAAAATAAGTGATCTGGCTTTAGAAGGTGCGTCATTGATAAGCCCAAGATATGTCTCCATTTCCTCATTTGATACCGGTTCATTGGGTAAATATTTTGAAGCTTTTGTTATAAATACGTCGTACATTCTATTTTAAATTAATTCCTTGTAAATATCTTTTTTGTTTTTGTCTTTTAAACCAAAATATAGGGGTTGTAAGCAGGTGTAATACCAAAACGATTGGTGAGATAATCCATATCGCTGCCATCAAATATACCTTAAAGAATTTTATCAGCAATGGACGTTTCTCTTTTTTCTTGATAATCAGATTAGACCATACTGTGAAAATCTTGTTCCCTACCTTTTCTACACGTACTAAAAACGGGCGGATTTCGACGGCTCCATTTTTTACAAGATCCGGTTGTAAATTGTTCAGATCATTGTTTTTAAAATGCTTTTTGATAATCTCTCCATATTTTACCGAACCTGAAATTTCTTCATCCGAAACTCCTGCTGCCGGAAGCATGCCGGATTTTTCCTTTTGCCCTGTAGTCAGCCAGCGAAGAATAGTCAGTACACTGGTATAATTGTCATGTCTGTCTACTAATGCAATGTTTCCGATAAGTTGGGCTTTTAAATCTCTTAAATATACTTTCAGCTTTTCCTGTGAGAGCATCCACATATTTCTTGTTCCGGAAATGGTAACTACAGGCGTGTCTTTAAGGATGCGCTCTGCATAGCCGCTCTTCAAAAATGAAATGATCGGGATAGAGGGGGTGAGATACCAAACCTGATATCCGAACAGGATGAGGTCATACTTTTTGTTCAGTATTTCTTCTGAAGGGGGAACAATTTCTTTGGGGATCTGTAAATAAGATTCCGGAAAAGTGTTGAAAAAAACATCACCCGGCCAAGGAAAAGGGAAGTCTTCCCTCAACTTAATATTATAATAGGTAATATCGTATTCTTCCTTTTGAGCTTCAAAAGGCTTGGCAATATTTCTCATAATATCCTCCAGCTGACCGGTTTGAGAATAATATATGACAAGTATATTTTTTTTCATGGAATCTTTTTAGCGTTTACAAAAATATGTTTTTCATATTTATTATTTAGTTTTAAATACTTTTAATGATTCAGAACTAAATTCTAATATATAATTTTTATTTTCTATTACCGTTTTTGTGGTATTGATAAAAATGATCGTTTCAGGAAGATTTTGAATTTCATTGAGATCAAAATTATCATCCGAAATCAGGAGAACATCAATGCTTTTCGTTACTTCAGACACATCCTTTATATAGTTGATCTTTCTCCTTTTTACCAGATAATTATGAGAAGCAGTTGCTCTTTTATCTTCATTTATAATCCTTGAAAAAATTCTTCTACTGGCCTGATATAGGGTGAGTAAAGCATCTTTTTGTCCAAAATCATCAGCAATATGCAGGATGTTGGCATCGGCAGGAATGTGTTTATTCAGCTCAAAATAAGCTGATTTATTGGTGTTGAAGTCTTTCTTTACTTCCGTTACTACTTCATTGTCTTTATATAGATAGCTTAATAATAATGGCTTTTTAAAATAATTTTCGTCTTCAATCTCTTCTCTCAGTTGAGCAAATTCTTCTCTGTAATACGCATTAATCTTTTTCGTTCTTTCAGAATAGTTTTTACCAAAGCTTATATCATCTTTACTGATTCTATTTCCTACTTTTACAATAATGCTGCCATCATAGATAATAAAATCTCCTTTCGGAAGTACTTCAGAGTTTCCATGAATATACAAAGGAAGAATATCCAGCTCAAACTGTTCCGCCAGATAGAAGGCTCCTTTATGGAATCTTTTCACATCATTGGTATAAGAACGTTCTGCTTCAGGGAAAACAACAAGAGAATATCCCTGTGCTATTTTTTCCTTTAATTTATCCATTCCGTTTTCAATCCCTTGGGAAACCGGATAAAAGCCCAGTGCTCTTACCAGCTTTCCGAAGACCGGAGATTTGTATACCCAATCATTGACTAAATAAATGATTTTATGAGTGGCCATTGCAATAGCTAATGTATCCAGGAAAGAGGTATGATTAGCAATAATGACTGCCGGTTTACTGAAGTTCTCATTCGGATTTTTAATGACCTTCTTCTTTACAAATGGATTCGAATAAAGAACAGAAGTTAAAAACTTAGCCAAAATAATTTTGATAATATTCAGCGTTTTACCCTTTGAATTTTTCACAAAGAAACTTCCTATGGCTGAAAATATCATGCCTCCAAGCCCATAATATAAAAAACTGAAGAGGGAGACGATCAATAATCTGAATGTTATTGGTGAAAGTCCTTTTTTTGCTCTGTTGGTGATTAATAATCTGAACCAGAATGGATATAGGGTAGAAGTGATGATAATCACGGAGAACATTCCGATCAAGGCAACCAATGCTAATGAGTGTAAAGCCGGATGTTTGGCAAAAATCAGAGATCCTATGGATAAAATGGTGGTAAATACTGCTAAAATAATTGAAGTTCTATAAGTAGGAAGCTCGTTTTTTCCGGTTGTGTGCTCCTTTTGCATAGCCTGGGTAAGAAAAATACTAAAATCATCACCTACTCCGAAAACCAATGTACAGACTACCGTACTGAAAATATTTAATTCCAGTCCTAAGAAATAAAGAATTCCGGCAGTGACCACTCCGGTTAGTACAATGGGGAACATGGTCAAAACAGTCAGCTCAAAATTTCTGAAGAAGACAATGATGGTTAAGACGATAGCCAGAAGAGAATAATTAATCAGGGTATTGAAGTCTCTTTTTAATAACCCTAAAAAGTTTTCATTCATCTGCTGGCGGTCAATGGCAATAGCATCATGTTTCTTTTCAATATCTTTGATGAAAGCATCTCTTTTTTTCTCATCTACTTTCACTACATTGGAAACCGTATAAAAACCGTTTTCATTGCTCATGAATTCTGAAATCTGAAGTGCTTTTACTTTTTCATAGTCTTTGATGCCTAACGTAGAATAGTTTTTATTTAAAACCTCATTAAAATTATCAAAAGCAGAACTGTTGAATCCAAATTTGTTTCCATTGCTGATAAGCTCAGAAACGGTTTGATTCTTTTTGTTATCATTCCAGAAACGTTTCCACTCCTCAATTTTCTTTTGCTGATCTTTTTCCGACAGGACAATACTTCCAATAGAATTATAGCTGAGGATTTTACCCTCTTTTTTCTCTTGTTCCAGGAATGTATTTAATTGGGAGTTTCTCGCCAAAGCCTGTTCTTCTGAGTTTCCATAAGAAATCGTATAAATGGATTTTGAAGTAATATCCGATAGTTTCTGGAGTTTGGCTTCACTGATCTTCATTTCTTTCGGAATGTAATTCAGATCTCCAATGTCTTCATTAAACCCAACATGTCTGAATCCAAATAAGCATGCTACAATGATTATGGAACATCCAATAATCAAAGGTTTATTTTTCTCGTATGGATATGAGCCTATTGTATCAATAAAATTGGTGCTAAGTTTCTCTTTGGTATGTTTAGGTTTATAAAGCTGAGGAACAATAATTAATGCGGTAATGGAAGATAAAATAACTGTAATAGCTGCGAAAAGCCCAAGATCCTTTAATGCTTCAGATCGTACAAATACCAAGCATAAAAAGGAAACAGCTGTAGTAGCGCTACTCAAAATAATTGGCTGAGTAATTTCTTTGTAAAGTTCCTCAATATTGTTATTATGCTTGTAATGAGTAAGAATATGCAGGGCATAGTCTATGGTAATCCCGATAAGAATAGCTCCTACACTTAACGAAATAGCAGAAATTTTATCTTTAATAAAGTACAACACTAATAATGCCAGTAAGACAGAGAAGACAGTAGGAAGAAAGACGATGATCGGGGTAAAGAAATTCCTGAAATAATAGATAAGCAGAACCAAAAGTACCGTCATAGAAATGACAACCGTATTCTGAATGTCTTTTTTAATCTGTTTGGCATTGGCCACTGCAATGACAGGAGAACCAAAATAACTGATCTCGGTTTTCCCTTTAAACTGTTTATTCAGATTGTCTTTTATGGTATTAAGCTGATCGATAAAAGCTTCATTGGTTTTTGTATCATTACTTTTATTTTTAGGTTCAATAAAAAGCAAAAGGCTTTTGCCGTCTTTAGTTACAATATAGCTGTCTTCCAATTTGAAATCCTTGCTGATATTGAGTGCATTTAATTTTTTGATTCCTAAAAAAGTAAGCCCAAGAGGATCTTTTTTGATAAATTCTTTAGTCACAAGGCTTGTAGGAGAAACCAATGAGATGTAATTATCTTCTACCTGTTTGGCAATGCTGTCCTTCTGAAGTTTCCTTTCAATTTCTTTATAATCATTTTCATTGAGAAATAAAGGCAGGTTTTGATTCACGAAATCAAAGGTTTCAGAAATCTCATTATCGTTCACTTTTCCCTGGATTGAGCCAATATACTTTTGTAAAGGCTCTGTTTTTTGTAGAAAAGTATCGGCTGTTTCAGAAAGCTGGAAGCTGTCTTCATTGGATTTATTTTCTATGATGACAATGATCTTGTCCGAAAAATTAAGCTGTTTAAGAACCTTTGCCGTAAGATCGGATTTTTCATTTTTAGGAATGATCTGATTAATATCTTCTTCAAAATTAATCTTTGAAGCAAAGAATAGACATAAGAGAGCAATTCCCAATGCTGTAAAAACAGAAAGAATTTTGTTTCTGGAAATCAGATAGTATAAAAATATAAAAAAGCGGTGCATTGCATTCGAATCAAGTCTGCAAATTTAAATTTTTAAGGATTACATCAAAATAGTTTAAGGATAAGTTTTGGTTGAAAATCAACAAAATATTCTAGGCAGAATGAAAAAATATTCTACTTTTGCAAAGTTCCCTTTTGGTAAAATGTATTTTAAACCACAATTATTATTAAAAAAATAAGAATCTGTTTTTGATATGTTGACAAAAAATGATGAAAAAATAAACGGATTCCTATTTGTCGCAGTACTCCCGTTTTTGCTGTTTGCGATGTCTTATTATGGCTTTGAATCTTCATATGTAAGATTAAAAACCATGGAGAAGGCTCCAGACTTTATGTTCTCCTCTGTATATGCTTACAGAGTAATCCCCAATTATCTGAGTGTACATGTTACAAATGGGGTAACCTTCATGGTGAATAATTATCTTCCCTTTTTAAAAAACTTTCTTTTAAAACAGGGAACTTTGTTTTATCATAGTATTTTTTTGATTAACAGTTTCTTTTTTGTGCTGTCTTCAATTGTTTTACATTCACTATTTAAATTAAGTCCTACAGGAGTTCTTTTACATTTGAATATTAGGAGAATGATTCACTTGCTGGCTGTTTTTTTTATTGTTATTGTACAGTATGTTCCCACTAATTGTGATTCTATTGCAATTTTCTTTTATCTTTCAGGAGCATTACTTACATTGAAATATTTTCAGGACCGAAAAAATATAGATTTTATTCTTTTATGTGCAGTAATATTTATTTCTACGTTGACCAGAGAAACTTCATGCCTTAATATTTCTTTTTTTGCTGCAGTGTGTATTGATTTTGAAAAATTGAAAAAGAAGGACTATACTTTCATTAAAGAGCTTATATTTTTAGTGGTTGCTTTTATGATTCCTTATGTAGGACTTAGAATGATAATTCATCAGGATGTATCTCTTGTGGAAGGAATTTATTTCCTGGATAATTTCAGCAGTCCTTTTAATATAAGCGGTCTTCTGTTTGGAGCATTAAGTTTATATTTTAGCTACCTGTTGTGTAATAATGAAGGGAAAATATTGATCAGAAAATATCTGTTCTTTGCCATTCCTTACCTGGTAATGATTGCTATGGTAGGACTTTTCTGGGAAGTCAGATTATTTATCCCTTTAATTCTTACGGGATTTATTTTTACTTCGTATCAATTTAAAAACACCCTATCCGTCTAATGAGTTTATTGCACCCATATTATATCATTGCAATCATCTATATGTTGATTTTCAGTTTTCACGAAGTGTATTCCGGGAAATCGAATAAAGGGGCATTGTATGTTTTGGCGGTATATCTTGTTATTATTGCGGGATTTCGTGATGATGTAGGACCGGATTATGGAAGTTATGTAGGTATCTATGTATATTCAGATACAAAAGATTATTTGAGTATTTTTCTTTCGGCACTTTCAATAAAAGGGCCTCAGGTTGTAGAGCAGGAGTGGCTCTATGTGTTGATTAATAAGATTCTTCTCAATATTTTTGATGCGCCCTTTTACATGCTTACCTTTGTAGTTGCGGCACTTGTAACGTTTTTTAAAACAAAATTTGTTGAAGAGAATACACACTATCCTTTTACCTTTTTACTTTTTGTCTTTATTCCAGGGTTCTTCATTGGGGAGAGTGGGCAGATCAGACAAAATTTAGGATGTTTTATGGCGTATTGGGCCATTCGGTATATCAAAGAGCGGAATTTGTGGATGTATCTTCTGTGGATCTATCTCGCAGCAGGAATTCATAATGTTTGTTATCTGATGCTTCCGATGTATTGGGTAGCTAGAATTCCACTGAATAAAATGTGGATGCTTATTTTTATTCTGATATCCGTATTCCTTTCTCCATTTGAGGTTTATCGCTACTTTGGGGATTTATTGGGAAGTATAGCATCTGAAAACACATTGGTAGATGGTTTCAACGGTTATGTTAATGAATCCGTAGAGAGGCTGAACGGAGGGTTTGGGATTCCGGAAGTCATGTTAGCGATTTGTACAGCCTTCCTCTTTATTTTTGATACGAAAATGAAAGAAAAATATCCTTATTACGAATACCACCGGAATTATACCGTAATAGGAATATGTTTTTACTTTATCTTTAGAAATAACCCTATCTTTTCATCCAGATTAACAGGTACTTTCCTAGCATTTTCCTATATTTTAATTCCGAATACAATGTTTGTGGTTTCTAAAGGGATGAGAGCTGCAATACACAGTTTCATAATATTTTTGGTGATTTTTAACTTTGTGGTATTCTCCATATTTAAAAATATTACGGCAGGAAGATTTACAATAGATCTTTATCATAACCATATTCTTCCGTAAGGTACTTTTTATTTTATTATATATGGCTGAACAGAAAAATAGAATATTAGTTTTAGATGGTTTAAGAGGGCTTGCTATATTGTTGGTTTTTCTTTTCCACGGATACTATATTTGGGAGAAAAATTACCCTTTTGGTGGCTTGTATAAAGACAATATCCTGGTAAAATATGGAGATCTTGGAGTACAGCTGTTTTTTTTGATATCAGGGTTTGTCATTCTGATGTCAATGGAAAAGACACCAGGCTTTATCCAGTTTATTAAAAACAGATGGGTGAGACTTTTTCCAAGTATGTTGCTATGTTCTTTAATTATCTATATAACTGCCGGATTCTTTTCTGAGAGGCCTTTGGGAATTCCGGAGCTTAAATCTCTACTTCCGGGAATTCTATTCGTAGATGAGGGGCTGCTTGAACGTATTTTTAAAACAGATTTTCCCGTTTTGGAATCATCGTTCTGGTCTTTATATATTGAAGTGAAATTTTATGTGATTTTTGGAGCGCTTTATTATCTGTTTAAAAGAAATCTGGCATTGCTGGGAATCTTTATTATTTATTTGGTAGCTGTATTCTATCAGATCCTGGAATTCCATCATTTGCTTCCTTTGGAATTGTTGAAGTTTAAGGCTTACATTGGGAATTTTGTATATTTTGGATGGTTTGTTTCAGGTGCATTAATCTATATTTACTATAAAGAAAGAGATAAACGATATCTGTATGCATTTGTTGTAGCCACAATATGCGCTATGTTTTATATGTACAGGCTTCAGGATATGACGAGAAATTTATATCTTATGATACTGGTTCTTATTTTTATAGGGGCATTATTCTGGGATAAAATGGAACGTTTCTTTTCTATGAGACTATTCACGTTTGTTGGTTTCGTAAGTTATCCTGTTTATCTATTGCATGAAAATATGATGATCTCATGGATGGTAAAGATAGATAAGCATATTCCTGTTCCCTATTGGCTTCTGCCCATTATTTCTTTTTCGCTTGTTATTCCTGTAGCCTATCTTGTGGCAGAATATCTTGAACCCCCGATTCAGAAAAAATTAAAAATATGGCTTAAAAATATAAAATAAAAAACGGTATTACTACCGTTTTTTTTATAGAAATATATCTATAATGTGTTGTTGTTAAATTTGTTATGATCTAGTATTGTTTTTCATATATTTGTGATAATTAATTCCCAACCTGTACAAGGTTTGAACTAAAAAACAAATACACCATGATGAACAAAAATAGGAGTGAAATCACTCACATCTTCCTTTCTTCTTATACCCGATGTCATCTTTTCGGGATACAATAATCAAGTTTTAACACATTTTTTCAAACAACAACGTTTATGAAAGCAAAATTTATTTCTAAAATTTTGGCAACAGCATTCTGCGTGGTGTCAACTCATGCTTTTTCGCGGGAATTTTCGCCTCCGGAAGCTCATGAGAAACCTGATGTCTGCAGGCTTAGCTCTCTTGTCGCTCCATTTACTTATGATCTGGATCCGCTTATTATGATCAATCAGAATGTGAATCAGAAAGGATTGGTTGTAATGAGCGGAAAGCTTACAAAGCCCTTTACTAGCGATCATGTAAAACTCTCGGTAAAGTATAAGGATGCACAAGGTAATTGGGTTACCGGATGGTGTAAAACCCTATATTCGTATAACCAGTACAATGAAATTCTTACGGTTCGTTTTGAACTTCCTGCTTCTGCTCAAAGTTCTTATCATGTAAAAGTGGAATTGAGTTCAGATACGAATCTCAGCAATTTTAATAGTGTGGTATGGGATAAGAGTATAAATCATTATAAACTTAATGATTATGTTGCTGCCAACTGTGACCTGGATGAGAATGAATATACCATGCTTTTAACTCCTAAAAAAGAAGGATCATTGCTTACCAACAGCAGTGGAAAAGTGATTGGAGTAAAAGACAGGGTGACTTCCGCTTATTCCTGGAATAAGCTGAGCAATGTTTTGATGGATAATAAAAAAGACGATGTCGTGTTTGCGCCAACTCAGCCATCGGATCTGATAACAGATGCAAATGGGAGCAAATCTGTGAAATTGGTTAATACAGGAGCTGTCAGTGATACCTTAGGAGCTACTTCCGAATTTATTTACAATGAAGCAGCAGGGCACCCCATTCCTTACCTGTATAGCTATGATGACCCTGTATATATGTTTGCCGGTAAATTTTCGGCGAACGGGTTCTTTGTGAAATTCAGCCAATGGCCGGGAGAGCCTAATGGCCCGGGGTATTTTAATTGGAAGAATCCAAACTTTATAGAAAGCAGATACTTTAATATGTATAACAAGACATGGAAAAGTTTATCTGAATTTATTCCGGATCAGGAACCCGTTGTGATTGTATCAAGTCTTACGACAGGATTAAGAATCTATAAAAATGATGGAACCTATATTGACCTTACTCCAAGCAGTACAAGCAATTATGGAGCTCCTTATTTCGGATATACAAACAATGTAGCGAGAAGAGGTCCTGGATCTGAAAACCTTATTATTTCCAATACCTCAGAAATGACTTTATATGGTGTGGGTGCGCTAAGGAATGATGTTAATACTTCATACCAGCCCAAAAGGTCTATGCAGGATGTTGAAAAAGAAGTATTCAAATTCATTAAATATACTGGCGTTTTTGGTTCAACTACCGCTTATGATGATACTTCAGAATGTTCGCAAGGATGTTTTACGGTTAATGCGGATGCTGTCTCAGATTATAGTGTGGCAGACTGGACCAAAGCTCCCAATAGTTATATTTTTACAGGAAAAGATAAAACAGGAAATGCTGTGGACGGTCTTTATATTCCTATTAAAAAAGCTTTCGCCATGTGGCAGAAGGATAAATATATAGGTGGATCTAATATTCCTGCAGGAACATTAACTGCAGATGTTTTATGGGAAGATGCTCATGGATTGATTAAATCAGGAACTAATTATAGCCTTGAAATGATAGGTTCAGGAGAAGATGCCAAGATAAAAGTTCCTGTTAACAAAGCTAAAAAAGGAAATGCCGTTATTGCATTAAAAGTGGGCGGGGAAGTGTATTGGTCATGGCATATCTGGGTGACAGATGATCCTACGAATGGTTCCACTTATAAAAGCTTTGCCGGGCTCAAAAGACAAAAGAAAGATGGAACGGTGGAATTGATTCCGGATTCGGATTGGGGCTGGATGGATAGAAACTTAGGAGCGATGAGTAATTCTTTAACTTCAGGAAACTGGAATAAAAATGGAGGATTGCTTTATCAATGGGGAAGAAAAGATCCTATTCCTCCTTTGACAGCTAAAGGAAATGACTCTTATGAAGTATCAGGTTCTATAGGAAGAGTAAGACATAGAAATGCTCAGTATACGACAAATTCAGTTAAAATTGATGCCCTTAGAAAATTTGTTCCATTGGCGAATGCAAATGTGAGAAATAATCTTTCTCTTGCTGTTAAAAATCCTTTAAGCCTTATCTATGTCGGGAATAACAGTGCTGATATTGCTTATTATGACAGTGGAAAGACACTCATGCTAAACTGGTTTGGGAAATCACCTGATTTTGGAAGCAATCGTCTTTCTGAATTGAATTTATGGTCTGATAATTCAGAAGGGAAGTATAGAGATAATTATCTGGATGATAATGATGCACAGCCCTACAAAAATAAATCTTCTTATGATCCATGTCCTAATGGTTGGCGGGTTCCTTCTGTGTTAGTGGCCAATGCAGGATCAAAGACTTATATTGATGATATAAGAATTGACTTTTCTCCTTTAGGGGTAAAAACCAATATGGGTAAGAATACTTTCGAGGCCAATACGTATCAGATCATCAAACCTACAGATGCAGGAGCACCTAACTTTATGAAAGGATTTAAACTGTACACCAACGTAGGATATGATCTTTCCAATGTGGGCGGATTTAATATGGGTAAATTTCCAGGTACCGGACAATTGCTTATCAACAGACATGAAGGTCAGTATACAGATCAGCATCATACCGCTTTATGGACAGCAACTATGACCAGACATTTCGATGCCTCCCCATCCATAGTAGCCAGAGCATTATTTATGGTTCCTGACAAAGAGCAACCCGATATTCCGGATTCAAATTATCCTAATATTAACGGAAGATATTTCTATCAGCCCTTATCTATGGGAGAGACTTCAGGTGCTAATGGTTGCAGATGTATCAAGGATCCTTTATATGTAGTGAACGATTATGATTTCCCTACAGATTTCTTTGCAGAAGGACAATATATGGAAGGATTAGATAATCCGAACACCTATACAATAGTAAAATCTACTGCTGAATCTACTCTTGAAATTCCAATCAGTAAAGCTTTTTCAGCTCAGAGTCAATTGCTGAATAATCCGGATATTTTAAATGCAACAAGCTTTGATAATTTAAAAACAAATGTTCTATGGACAACGGATACAGGTCTCATTAAGCAGGTTTCCGTAGATCAGCCGGGTTCTATATCTGCAATCAGCAGCTCAAAGATAAAAGTAACCATTAATCCAAACAAAAGCGGGAATGCTGTCGTTACTCTACACAACGGAAGTATCACCAACCCGGTATATTGGAGCTGGCATATCTGGGTGACCAATACAGCTATTACATCTAATCGCTATATAACAGATCAGCCGGATGCTAACGCCGTGAATTATATCAACTTTGCCAAAAGAAGTGAAGTTCTGGATACTGAAATCATGGATAGAAATTTAGGGGCGGTAGAAGTATTTCCGACCATTAATGGAGATAACTTAAACCCTGAGACAGCATTGCCAGGCTCTCCGGAACAAATTATGCTATCTGGCGGACTTCATTATCAATGGGGAAGAAAAGACCCTATTCCAACCTATAGAACGGCATCAGATATTGATTATGGTCAATATCGTTATAAAACAGATGCTGTAAAATACTGGACAGGAACTACTGCTGCAAACGGGACCATTACTTATGCCCCTTTAATTGAATCTAATTATAATACCAATTATATTAGACCCTATGCTACTTATAGTAATTCTGCCAATGCGAATGTTGTAGCTACAGATAAACCTTCTGAAAAAATAGCAAAAGTGCTATCATACTCAGTGAAAAATCCATTGGCCTTTATGGTACCAAGTACTTTAGATGCTACCGGAAAAGGTTCAGACTGGCTGGCTTCAGAGCCTAATTTAGCTGCCGACCGTTGGGGAAGAGGTGATAAAAAATCTCTTTTTGATCCTTGTCCGGAAGGATGGAGAATCCCGGATGTAACAACCGTTTCGGTAATTGCAGTCCCTTCAAATCCTGTAGCACAGGAAGATTTTGGTCTTAGCCCTTGGTATAGAAAAGGATATAGAGCTGCAAGTTCATATAGAATCATTACAGACAATTTTGGAATTCAAGTGAGAGTTGGAAAGAGAAGAATTGCAGGGTTTATGTTCCCAAATAATGATTACACGATTGGTAACTATGCCATATTTACAGGAATGAGAGGGTACAGAAGTGTTACCACAAATACAACACCTAATTTTAACTCTTCTGAAGGAGATAGTAATGGAAGCCTTTATACTGGTTTTTGGACATCAGGCTTGAGTTCCAATTTCAATGGTAGACCCATTAACTTGCTTCTCAAAAAGTATGATAGTGGAGTTCCTCAAAACTTTATTCAGGCATTTCATGATAATAATGATCCTTACTTTGGAGCAAGTTGCCGTTGTGTAAAAGTAAAAACTGATGGAACAAATGAAGCCGGACCAATACCAAGACTGCAGGTAATTACAGTTTCTACAGCCAGAGCAACAAACACTTTGGCGAAAAAGACTGTTGAAGAAAAGATCGTTCAGAATAAGCTTGAAGTATTCCCTAATCCGGTAAAGAGTATATTGTATATTAAAGGAAATGATATTGTAAAAGAATATTATTATCAGATTTATAATATGTCTGGACAGGTCGTAAAATCAGGAAAATTTGAAAACGAAAAAACAGACCTTTCTGCTTTAACAGCAGGAGTTTATCTTATAAGGATCAATAGCTCTGAAAATATAGTGAAGATCATTAAGGAATAAGTAGATTATTCTATAAGGCTTTAACCGGGAGATTTTTCTTCCGGTTTTTTTTATCCTTATTTCAGGGTATTACGGGACAATATTCTACTGATTGTTAAAATGGTAAAGATTCTATTTTTATTCTTTTGGTGTATTTTTTGATTCTTTGGTTTTGTATTGTTTAATATTTATTAATAATTTAATTATGTTGAATTATTTGCTTTATAATTGATTTGGTTGATTGTAATTGGTGTATTATGTGACTTTTTTATATCAAAAGTATAGGGGTGTACTTGTGTTTATATAAAAATCATTGACATGAAAAAATCAGTATTAAAAAAAATAAGGGTAAGCATTTGCCTAGTATTGGTGTGTATCTGCTCTATAGGTGGTATGGAGTTGAAAAGACAAACAGTTCCAATAGAAAAACCTAAAATAGCTAATCAGGATACAATACATAAACCTTCAGCTGAAAAAGAGCTTCAGCCTAAAATCAAAAATTCAAATACCGGCAAAAAAACTTATAATGACGAAAGAGATTGGACGAAAGCTCCTAATAGCTATTTCTTTGATCCTGCTCAAAATAACGAAGGCCTATATGTTCCTGTAAAAAAAGCCTACGCAATGTGGCAACAGGATAAAATTCTTGGAGGTTCAGGAGTTCCTACAGGACAAGCTACGGCAGATGTTCTTTGGGAAGATAATCCCGGATTGGTAAAATCAGGGGCAGAGTATCTTCTGGAAATAGTAGGTTCAGGAGAAAATGCTAAAATAAAAGTTCCGATTAATAAATCTAAAGAAGGAAATGCAGTGGTCGCCTTAAAGATCAATGGAGAAATTTTTTGGTCATGGCATATTTGGGTTACGGATACCCCTGAAAATGGATCTACTTATAAGAGTTTTACAGGAGTCTCAAGACAAAGGAACAATGGAATAGTAGAATTGATTCCCGACTCAGAATGGGGATGGATGGATCGAAACTTGGGAGCAGTTGGAAGTTCCATTACGGCAACAGAGTGGAATAAAAATGGAGGATTGTTATATCAATGGGGAAGAAAAGATCCCATTCCGCCTTTGGCTTTAAAAGGAGATGATTTCTATGAAGTTTCAGGGTCAATAGGGCGGGTGCGTCATAGAGCAGCTAAGAATTTTGCAGGAGCTGTTAAAATTGACGATCTTAGAAAATTTGTTTTGCTTTCCAATGCTGAGGTAAGCAATAATGTAAAGCTTTCCATTAAAAATCCGATAAGTCTTATTTACGTTAATAAAGATGATAATTCAGGGCCGGCTTACTACAATAATAACACAGCTTTAATGGTAAACTGGTTTGGGAAATCAACCTCTATTCCGGATGCGCAGCTTTCAGAACTGAATTTATGGTCAGACAATTCCCTGGGAAAGGTGAGTGCAAATTATAACGATGACAGCAGCGCAAAACCATATCAGGATAAATCTTCCTATGATCCATGTCCGAATGGATGGCGAATTCCTTCTATGTTGGTTGCTAATTTAGCCTCTCAAACCTACATAGATGATGTGAGAATAGACTTTTCACCATTTGGAGTAAGAACAAATATGGGGAAAAATACTTTTGAAGCCAATAAATATCAGGTGATAAAACCAACGGACGCAAACACTCCAAGCTATATGAAGGGCTTTAAATTATACGCTAATACGGGCTTTGATTTATCTAATGTAAATGGCTTTAATATGGGGCTTTTTCCTGGGACAGGCCAATTAGGGCTCACTGTTCATCAAGGGCAATATACAGATCAGCATCATACCGGTTTGTGGACAGCAACTATGGCTAAACATTTTGATAATACTCCTGCTGTGGGAGCACGGGCGCTGTTTATGGTGCCGGATAAAGGGCAGCCCGATGTTCCGGATGCTGCTTTCCCGAATGTGAAAGGAAGGTATTGGTATATGCCGCTGGCAGCAGGTGAAACTTCAGGAGCGAATGCATGCAGATGTATAAAAGACCCATTGTATAGAGTGGATAGTTATGATTTTCCAACGGAATATTTACCTGCTATTGTTGAATTTAAAGAAGGAATTAACAATCCAAATACCTATCAGCTTGTAAAGAATACAACGCCAACTCTCCTTGAAATACCTGTGAGTAAAGCATTTTCTGTTCAAAGTGAAATTTTGAATAATAAAGATATTCTTTCTTTATCAAGTTTCAATAATTTAAAAGCAAACGTTCTTTGGAGTACCAATGCAGGCTTAATCAGTAAAGTAATAATTCCAGGAGGATCACCAAGCTCATTGGATGGAATTTCAAATACTAAAATTTTAGTTACAATTAATCCCAATCAAAGTGGAAATGCGGTGATTACGCTGCATAATGGAAGCATTACAAATCCTGTCTATTGGAGTTGGCATGTTTGGGTAACAGATACGCCTGTTATATCTGTTCCTTATACTACAGAATTGCCCAATACAGCGGTCACTAATTATGTAAATTATGTGGATAAAAGTTCCTCTCCATTGCAGACAGAATTTATGGATAGAAATTTAGGGGCTACCGATTCTTTTCCAGCAGTTGTCAATCCGTTAACACCTACTGCAGTTGAACTGTCAAAGATCCGCGCTTCCACAGGAATGCATTATCAGTGGGGAAGAAAAGACCCTATTCCGACATTTCAATATGCAGACAACAGGGCGTCATTTAATATATTTTTGGGCACTGTAGGTGCAGATGGAACAGTGACTTATACTTCCTTAGCCGGAGCAGCCTATAATAATTTAGGTGGAAATTATATTGTACCATTCAATACTTATACAAATGCTGCTAATGCAAATGTATTACCCAAAGATAAAGTAGCAGATAAAGTTTCAAAAGTTTTAACCTATTCAGTTAGAAATCCTTTGGTTTATATGATACCAAGTACTTTCGCTGCTTATAACAGTGCAACCCCAAACTTTACCAATGGAACAGATTGGTTGGCAGATGAGCCTAATTTAGCGCCAGACAGATGGGGACGAGGAACAAAAAAATCACCTTTTGATCCATGTCCGGAAGGATGGCGTATCCCTGATCTTACCGGAACTTCTATCACAACGAATCAGGATTTTGGGATTTCACCCTGGTATAAAAAAGATAAAAATGTAGCAACAGCATTGAGCGTGCTTAACGATTATTTAGGGACAAGAGTTAGAAACCCAAGTACCACTTCTACCATCGGATATGCTTTTAACGACCCCTCATACAGCGTGGGAAGTTATCCGAATTCAGGATCCAGAGGCTTCCGAAGTGTCATTGGCAATCAAAGTGCAGCAGGAAGTTTCAATGTGATTAATTTTCAATATCCGGGAATCTGGACGGGAGCTTTGTTGTCAAATTATATAGGAAGACCGATCAATATTCTTTGGGATGCTGCTTCTACAGCGAATCGTATGCTAGCCTTCCATGATAACAATGATCCATATTTCGGGATGAATTGCAGGTGTGTAAAAATGAAATTTGATACCAATGGGAACGAATTAGGACCTATTCCTAAAGATCAAGTGACGACTTTACCTGCAGCAAAGGACCAGGTCCCCAAAGAGCTAATTACTTTCAATGAAGAACCTGTTGAGGTGAAAAAATAAAATTTATGGAGAAATCCTAAAAAAGCATGCCGGTTCATGATAGGACCGGCTTTATTGTTTACTTATCTGAGGCAAAAAAGAAATTTATTTTCAAGTGACCAGGTAATCATGTTAAAAAAACGAAATATATATCTGTAGATAACTGTAAATTCATAATTTTAGCACTTGTAAAATTGTGAAAAATGAGACCGTTCCCTGCTCTTATTTTTTACAGGTTTTAAAAATACACTATGAGGTTAGAAAAGTTTGTACAACATTTTAATAGTAAGATCTTTATTTATTTTCTTATTGCCATTACGGCAATTTATACCCTCGCATTTACCCTTGTATTTAATCTTAAAGATGACGGCTATATTCTGGCAGATTGGCTTATAAATTATGAAGACGGCGGATTTAAAAGAAGAGGTTTATCTGGAAGTTTCTTTTTTATTCTACAGGATATGACAGGGCTTAGTCTTAATTATATTGTTTACTTTTTTCAATTTATTATTATTTCGCTGTTCTTTTGGTGTTATACAAAGCTCATTAAATATAAAATAGCAGATCTGTTGTATCTCTCCCTTTTATTGTCGTCCATTGGTTTTGTAGGGCTGCTGAATACTGTAACCTATGTAGGAAAAAAAGAATTTATTGTATTTCTTTTGTTTACTTACTTTGTATACCTTTTAGATAATGATAAGCTTTCAAAATATAAAGAATATCTCTTCTGCATACTGCTTTTTATAAGTACACTTTTGCACGAGGTTACCCTATTTTATGTCCCTTATTTTGCAATCGCGCTCTATGTGAAAAATGGAAAGCTGGAAATTAAAAGATATATCAAGTTCTTTATGGCGGTAATTATTCCTGCTGCAGCGATTGTTCTATTTGGAAAAAACGTGAATGAGGGAATGTCTCTGGAAATACTGAACAGAAGAGGAGTGCATCCAACGTATGGGATTTTCTATTGGGATATTGATGAAAGACAATATATTAAAGAACATCTTAATGAATATCTTCTTTACTTTATCAGCTTAGGGATAAGTGTATTTCATATTGGCTATTATTTAAAATATCTAAAAGGGCGAAAGATTTTATATATTTTATTAATCGGAGCCTTTGTCTTTTCATTTCCACTGTTTTATCTGGCTATAGACTGGGGAAGGTGGATGTATATTCATATGATGTTGATCATTATTCTTTTTGCCCTGATGTTGAAAAAAAGTAGCAATATGTATGCTTACGAACCAATAATTATTGATCGTAAATTCTATATTACAATGGCGATAATACTGCTCTCGCTATTATATAGAGTAGAAATGTCCGGCAAGGGCTTTACCTTCGAAGGAGTATTTTACAGACTGTTTGTTGCCCCTTTGGAATTATTAAATAAAATGTGATTTCAAAAAGTATATAATAAAAAAGCTTTACTTTTGCAAAAAATTTTTTTTAGAATGTCAAAAAATTTAGTAATCGTAGAGTCCCCGGCAAAGGCAAAAACTATTCAGAAATATTTAGGTAAGGATTTTGAAGTGAAATCCAGTTTCGGTCATATCCGGGACTTACCTAAAAAAGGAATGGGAATAGATCTTGCCACCTTTAGTCCTGATTACGAAGTTTCAGCAGACAAGAAGAAATTGGTAACAGAATTAAAAGCCGCAGTAAAGAAAGCAGAAATGGTTTGGTTGGCTTCCGATGAGGACCGTGAAGGAGAAGCTATTGCGTGGCATTTAGCAGATGAATTGAAACTGAAACCCGAAAACAGAAAAAGAATTGTTTTCCACGAGATTACTAAAAATGCCATTCTAAAAGCAATTGAAAATCCAAGGGATATTGATCAGAACTTAGTAAATGCCCAGCAGGCAAGAAGAGTTCTGGACAGAATTGTAGGTTTTGAAATGTCTCCGGTTTTATGGAAAAAAGTAAAACCAGGACTATCAGCAGGAAGAGTGCAGTCGGTAGCCGTAAGATTAATCGTTGAAAGAGAAAAAGAAATCCGTGAATTTGTACCCAAAGCAAGTTTTAAACTTGACGGAATTTTCTTAAACAATACAGAGCAGGAAATTGCTGCTAAACTGAAAAAAGACTTCGAAAAAGAAGTTGAGGCGGAAAAATTTCTGGAGCAGGCAAAAACTACAGAATTTAAAGTTCTGAATGTTGAAACAAAACCAGGAACACGTTCTGCATCCGCTCCTTTTACCACTTCCACACTACAGCAGGAAGCTTCATCCAGATTAGGATACAATGTGACCAATACAATGCGTCTGGCTCAGAGATTATATGAAGAAGGGTTCATTACCTATATGAGAACAGACTCGGTAAACCTTTCTCAGGAAGCAATTGAAGGCGCAAAAAAACAGATTACCTCAGAATACGGAGCAGAATATTCTTCTCCAAGAAATTATACTACAAAATCAGCTTCTGCACAGGAGGCTCACGAAGCTATACGTCCTACAGATTTCGGAGTGAAGAGCATTGGTGATGCCCAGTTGAATAAACTGTACCAATTGATATACAGAAGAACATTAGCTTCTCAGATGTCGAATGCTAAAATTGAAAAAACAGTAATCGAGATCGGAAACACTTCATTGCCACACCATTTTGAAGCACAGGGAGAAGTGATCATTTTCGATGGTTTCCTGAAAGCCTACGGAATTGTAAAAACTGAAGATGAGGATGAAGAAAATAATGAAAAACTATTACCAAAAGTAAAAGTTGGTGAAGTATTAAGTTATAAATCTATTACAGCTACAGAAAAATTTACAAGACCAAGTGCAAGATATACGGAAGCAGGATTAGTTAGAAAGCTCGAAGAATTAGGGATTGGTAGACCCTCTACTTATGCTCCAACGATTCAGACGATTCAGAACAGAGAATATGTAGATAAAAGAGAAATAGAACCGAATACCCGTGAAGTCATCAAAATGTCTTTAGTAAAAGACACAATCAAGAAAGTAGTTCTGGATGAAAAATTTGGTGGCGATAAAAATAAATTCATTCCTACAGATATAGGAGAAGTTGTAAATGACTTCTTGACAGATAACTTTAAAGAAATCCTGGATTATGGTTTCACGGCAAGAGTAGAAGAAAGCTTCGACGAAATTGCAAGCGGAGATCAAAAATGGAAGGAAATGATGACGAATTTCTACTCAAAATTCCACCCGAGAATTGAAGATGTAGAAGAAAATGCAGACCGTGCAACAGGAGACAGACTTTTAGGAGTTGATCCGAAGACCGGTAAAAATGTTCATGCCAGAATCGGAAGATTTGGGGCGATGATCCAGATCGGAGAAACAGATGATGAAGAAAAACCAATCTTTGCATCATTAATGTCAGGACAAAATATTGCAACCATTACCTTTGAAGAGGCATTAGAACTATTTAAATTGCCTTTTGAACTGAATGAGTTTGAAGGAAATGCAGTTTCTGTGGGTGTAGGAAGATTCGGACCTTATGTGAAATGGGGAGAAACGTTTATCAGTATTCCAAAAGGTGAAGATCCGCTTTCCATAGATCAAAACCGTGCAGAGGAGATCATCAATGAGAAGAAAAAAGCAGATGCTCCGATTGCCACTTATAAAGGAGAGCCTGTAACCAAGGGATCAGGAAGATTCGGACCATTTATCAAGTACAAAGACATTTTTATCAATGTGCCAAAGAAATACAACTTCGATAATCTTTCTCAGGACGATATCAATGAGCTGATTGATGCTAAACTGGAAAAAGAAGCTAACCGATACATTCAGCAATGGGAAAAAGAAAAAATTTCCCTTGAAAATGGAAGATGGGGACCTTTCATTAAATTTGGAAAAGCCATGTTCAAAATTCCGAAGAAAAGTGATGATACCAAATATGATGCAGAAGAATTGAAAGAAATTTCTCTGGATGAAGTAAAAAAATGGATCACAGATCAGGATAAAAATGCTTTTGCAGAAAAGAAAAAACCTGCAGCAAAAAAAGCAACAACTGCTAAGAAAACTACAGCTGCTAAAAAACCAGCTGCTAAGAAGAAATAATAATTAATTATATAATACAAAGCCGTTAACAAAAGTGTTAACGGCTTTTTTTGTGAATAAAAGTCCCCACGGGATTTTCAGTTGCTGCGTTTTTTTGTATGTTTGTTAGATCAAGAAATTATTAAACGATTATATTTTTAGGTTAAAATATGGATTTTGAAGACTTTATCATTTCACCAAGAAATTTTAAAACAGAAAGCTGGCAGATCGGAAATCGGATAACAAAAGATATAAAAGAAGATAGTATTGTTCTTTTATTTGTTTCGGATTATAGAGGAGCAGGCGGCGATGCAGAAGTACAGGATTTTACAGCAGTCAGAAAAGAATTTTACAAACTTTCACAGTTGGATTTTGAGATTCCGATTGTGGATCTCGGTGATTTAGTGTCAGGGAAATCTGTTCAGGATACCCATTATATTTTGCAGGAAGTTTTGTCAGCCTGCCATTATAAAAGAGCACTTCCGGTGATTATCGGAGGTTCCAATGATTTTGCTTTTTCACTATTCTCAGCATTGAATTTTCATCAGAAAAGCATCAATTATACCCAAATCAGTAACATTATTTCTCTTAAACAAGGAGAAGAAATTAACGAATATACTTTTTTAGGGAAAATTTTTGGAGCTAAGAATTTTTCCATTAAAAATTATCACCATCTGGGTTATCAGAAACATTTAAATGAAATGGATTCTGTACGGTTGATTAAAGAAGTGGAATTTGACATCATCCGCTTAGCTGAAATGATGAATTCTACAGAAAAAACAGAACCTTTCTTCAGAAAAGCAGACCTGGTTACTGTAAATTGTGATGCCGTAGAAAGTTTCAGTGAGCCATTTTCTATGAATCCACAGGTCAATGGACTGAACAGAAGAGAAATTTGCGCCTACATGAAAGAGATCGGGCTGAGCGAAAACCTGAAAACGGTAGGGATCTTTAATTATAATATCTATTCGGAAAATCAACTGAATCATCAGCTGTTAGCACAAATGCTATGGTATCTGATTGAAGGGTTTAATATCCAGCAGTCCCATCCCAAAGAAAGACAATATGAATTGTTTTACGTTTTAATTGATGACAGGCAATTTGCATTTAAGCGTGATACTTTCAGTAATTTGTGGTATTTTGGTGACGACGAAAATATAGAAAATTGCACTCCTTGTTCAAGAAAAGATTTTGATGATGCTAAAAAAGGCTGGTTAAATGCAAGACTGACGAAATTTTAATGTATGGTGAATGTTCCTTCAAGAATTTCAATTATTGTTCCCGTTTATAATGTCGAAAATTATTTGGCAAAATGCCTTGATTCCCTGGTGAATCAAACCCATCAGAATATTGAGATTCTTGTAGTAGATGATGGAAGTAAAGATCGTTCAGGGGAAATCATTAAAGGTTATGGGGATAAATATTCAGACAAAATAAAAACCTTTACCAAAGAAAATGGTGGATTAAGTGATGCCAGAAACTTTGGGTTGGAAAAAGCAACAGGAGAATATATTGGTTTTGTAGACAGTGATGACTATGTTACGACAACCATGTTTGAAGAAATGCTTCATCTGGCTGAAAAACATCAGGCAGAAATGGTAATCTGTAATATTCAGAAAGTTGATGAAAATGGAAAGGTAACCCAAAAGCTGACACAAATTCCCAATATGCCGGAAAAAATAAAACTGGAAGAGCATTTCTCTGTTTTTTCGGATATCAGTTATTTTGCCTGCAATAAATTATTCAAAAAAGAGCTTTTTGATCAGAAAAGATTTAAAAAAGGAGTTCATTTTGAAGATATTCAGTTGATTCCACAATTGTTACTGGAATGTGAAACGATTGCGCAGACGCAAGGTTTTCACTATCAATATCTTGAGCGTACGGATTCTATCACTAAAACCCATACGGAAAAAGGACTTGATATATTAAAGGCGGTGCAAGATGTAGAAAATGTATTTGGGAAGTCCGGATATGCTCATAAAAGAAAAGAACTGAAAAACTTCCAGATTTTTGAAGGAGTATATTCTTTTTTGGCCTATCTGGCTTTTGTAAAAGATGAAAAGACATTTTACAGTATGGCTGATAAGCTGTCTGTTTTTATAAGAGAAAGACAAATAAAAATTCAAGATATATTGAACTATAGTCGTTTTGGTACAAATTATCTTCTATCTTTGCCGGTGAAAAAAAAGATTTTTTATCTGTTATTTTTTGCCGGACAGAAAAAATTGATAAGAAAATTGATATAAACACAAATGAAGTACTATTGTTTCGGACAGTAGAACATGATGAAGGCATACGTACATCATCAGTTTAATTGGAGAGGGAATGTGTACTGGATAAGAAAAGAATGAAAAACTTTGAATTGTTCTTAAGCGGATCGGGAATACCTATTTTCTATATAAAAATAGGATTAGGTTTCGTGTTCTCTTTTTTAATTACTTATTTTTCTATACCTACTATTGTAAAGATCTCCAGAAGGAAGAACCTTATGGATGAACCAGGTATCAGAAGCTCACACCTAAGGAAAATCCCAAACCTTGGGGGAATTGCCATTTTTTATTCTATCGGAATCTGTGCTTCTATTTTTGCATACGAACTGTTTGATCTCTATAAATTTCTGTTTGCTTCACTGATTATCCTTCTCTATATTGGAGTGATGGATGATATTGTAGTGATGAGAGCGTACAAAAAACTTGTGGCGCAGATCTTAGTCTCCTCATTAATTGTTATTGGTTCAGATATTAGAATCAGAAGTTTATTTGGAATATTTGGAGTGTATGAACTGGGATATTTTGTGAGTGTGCTGTTCAGTATTGTTACATTTATTATTCTGATCAATGCTTTCAACCTGATTGATGGGATTGATGGTCTTGCAGGCGGATATTCCGTGATCTGTAGCGCACTGTTTGGAATAAGTTATTATAGATTGGGAGAGTATAACTACCCTTTGGTTGTTTTGTCGGTGGTAATTATAGGAACTGTTTTAGCATTTTTATATTATAATCTGTCAAATTATAGGACTAACAAGGTATTTATGGGAGATACAGGGTCTATGCTGTTAGGTTTTCTATTAGCCTTTACCTCCATATGTTTTATAGATATTTTTATAGATAAAAAGCTGGCAGATGTACCGAGGTATCACCTGCAGTCTGCCCCGGTAGTGGCAGTGGCAATTCTGATTTTACCTATTGTGGATACGCTAAACGTCATCTTTGTAAGGCTTTACAATAAAAAGTCACCTTTTGATGCTGATAAGAACCATATTCATCACAAACTTTTAAAATTAAATCTTACCCATAGAAGATCTACTTTTTATATTATTCTATATTATTTAATGATTGTGGCAATAGCCTATTATCTGAGACATACCAATGTGAATCTGTTGTTGTTGGTAATTATTTTATTAGGCTTTATGGGAGCGTATTTGCCGGATTTGATATATCGGTTAAGAAATAACAAAAATTAACAATTAAATATTACTTTTGTAAACAATATTCAAATATGATGAAGAATTTTAAGTATTTATTTTTAATATTATTCCCTTTTTTACTTACCTCGTGTATCACCACAAAGGATGTGAGATATTTGCAGCCAAGTGAAAGCCTCGTAATTAATGAAGAAGGTCTTGTTCCCTACAATATTCCCGTCTACAGGATTACCAAAAATGATATGCTTAACCTTAATATTGTGACCACTCCTAAAGGAGATGCAGCACAATTTTACTCCGCTTACAATACTTCAGGCGGAACTGGTGGTGGTGCCATAAATAGCGCAGCTACAGCAGGTGGAAGAGCTGGCGGTGTAGGTTCAACTATCGGAGGAAATGTCAATTTTTATTTTAATGGATTAAAAGTGGATATCAACGGAGATATTAATGTCTTTGGGATAGGTTACATTAAAGCAGAAGGAAGAACCCTCGATGATGTTGGAAAAGAAATACAGACTAAGGTAAATGAAAACTTTCAGGAAGGAAAATCTGAAGTAAGATTAAATACAGATGGAATCACCTATTATATACTTGGTGATGTGGAAACTACAGGTCTTTCCGGAGAAAAAGTAGCTCATAAAAATACGCTTACAATTACTGAAGCATTAGCAATCAACGGTGGACTCAATAGAACAATTGATAAAAGAGAAATTGTTATCCACAGAAAGCTTCCGGAAGGAATCAAAATTGCTAAAATAGATCTTACCCGTGAAGACCTTATGAATTCTCCTTACTATTATGTACAGAATGGTGACGAAATTTATCTTAATACCAGAAGAAAAAGCTTAAACGGATTCGGAAAAGATCCTATCCAGACGCTACTTACTGGTGTAACGGCGATTACAACTGCATTAACTCTATATACAATCCTACAAAGACTTTAATCCCATGATTCCAGGAAAAGATACTGCAGTAGGAAAAAGCGAAACTCCAAAAGAAAAGTATGGAAGTTTTGCACTATTTGATATTGAGCATTTTTTAAGAAGATTACTCAAAAACTGGTATTGGTTTGCATTTATGTTCCTTATTGGTTATGCCATTTCTTGGGTATATAGTAAATATTATGCACAGAATGTATATGCTTCAGATTTATCCTTAAGTATTTCGAATAATACTTCAAGTTATTTTAGCCCTAATCAGTCTATTAATTTCATTTGGGGTCAGGGAGGAAATCAGGATGGTGTTTACTTAAAGAAGATGCTTTTTTCAAGATCTCACAATGAGTACTTGGTTAAAGAACTGAATCTTTTTGTAAATTATTCTACCAAAGGGCTTATCAAATCTACTTATTTGGATAAAGATGATTCCCCGGTTTTTCTTGAAATCGATAAACAGCATCTTCAGCAGGTAAGTTATCCAATTACTTTACGACCAAAAGGAAACGGAACTTATGAGGTGGTATTACCGGAAGAAGGGCAGACTACAGGATTGTATAGCTATGTTACAGAAAGCTTTCATAATATAAATACCTATAATAGACCTGCAAATAAGATTATTAGGATTAATGAATGGTATAATTCTCCGAATTTGAGATTTAAATTAGTCCAAAACCCGGTTACCCCTAGTATCAAATTAGATAATATTATTGTCAATTTGGCAACAGTGAACCAGAGTGTTAATGATATTGTATCTACTATAGGGGTAAGCTTTGATAAGGAGATCAATACAATTATGATCATCAATAAAAAAGGATATAATCTTAACAGTACAGTAAACTTCTTAAATAAATCAGTCGCTGAGCTTCAGAAAAAAAGACTCGAAGATAAAAATACCGTTAATAAAAACACAACTGCTTATCTGCAAGGAAGTCTAAATGGAATACGTAAAAAACTGGATTCTGCAGCCATTGTTCTGAATTATTTGAAAACTTCAGAAAAACTTTATAATATTAAGGATAGAGACGAAAAATCTCTTGAAGAAATAAAAGACCTTGAAGCCAAAAAAGCAGATTTTGTAAGTAAAATTACTTCTCTGAATAATATTAAAAGTACCCTTCAGTCACAGAATTTTGATAAAATGATCGCTACAAATGCGGCCGGTTTTGAAGATGGGTTTTTCTCCGCTTCCGTGAGTGAACTTAAGGCTTTGTATACAAAAAGATCAGAATTAGCTCAGATTTATAAGCCTTCTTCCGAACCAATGAAGGAAGTAAACAGGTTAATTAATGAAGCGAAAACCGGATCTTTTAATAGCTTGAACAACTACTATAACAAATATTATGATGAGATCAATAAAATTGATCGTCAGGTAGCAAATGCTAATTCTGATTTAACCTCTTATCCTGAGAAAGAAAGAAAATATCTGGATGCCGAAAGAGGGTATAATATGATTGAAGCTACTTATAATAGTCTTTTGAACAGACAGAATGAAGCTCAGATGAATGTTGCAACCAATCAGTCTGATATTAGTGTAATTGACCCGGCTAAAAATATTGGTCAGGGACCTGTAAGCCCTAATATTAAAATGGCAAAAGCCGGAATAATAGGAGGAATGCTGTTCTTGCCGATACTGTTTATTCTGATTGGGGAATTACTTGATAATAAGATCAGAAATATTAAAGAATTATTGGCCGCAACAAAAATTCCACTTCTTGGTGTCATTGGAAATAACAGTAGTGAAAACATGCTTACTGTATTGGAACAGCCAAAATCATCTGTATCAGAGGCTTTTAGAGGAATTCGAGCTAATATGAGATTCCTGATGAATAATGAAGATGATAAAGGCAAAGTGATCTTGATAACATCTTCAGTAGGAGGAGAAGGGAAAACCTATATTTCC
The DNA here is from genome assembly GCF_900637665.1 of Chryseobacterium nakagawai. Lineage (NCBI taxonomy): Bacteria > Pseudomonadati > Bacteroidota > Flavobacteriia > Flavobacteriales > Weeksellaceae > Chryseobacterium > Chryseobacterium nakagawai. Next base: position 5,366,996 of record NZ_LR134386.1, on the reverse strand, counting down.
ATTAACTTGGCTTCCGTATTAGGGTTAAGTGATAAAAAAACAATTCTTTTAGGGATGGACCTTAGAAAGCCGAAAATCTTTGGAGACTTTAAAATTGATAATAAATATGGTATTTCAAACTATCTTACAGGGGAAGTAGGAATTGATCAGATTATTAATCATACCAAAATCCCTAATCTGGATGTTGCTACCTCAGGACCTATTCCTCCAAACCCTTCAGAATTGCTGATGAGTCAGAGAAACGTTAAGTTTTTACAAGAGCTGAAGGAGAAATATGATTTCATTATTATAGATTCACCGCCAGTAGGTTTGGTAGCCGATTCTTATGAACTCATGAAATATTCTGATGCCAATATCTATGTGGTGCGTCACGAGTATACAGAGAAATATATGATGAAGCTCATTACAGAGAAGTATCAGAATAATGAAATTGAACATTTAGGACTTATTTATAATGACTATAATATCAAGCAGGGATACGGGTATGGCTATGGTTACGGATATGGCTATGGTTATGGCTATTTTGATGAGGATAAAAATTATAAAGAACCGTTATTAATTAGAATACGGAATAGGATGCAGAGAATGTTTAATAAAAAATAGAGCCTTAAACCCTCATTCGATGGGGGTTTTTTTATACTTTATGTATTTTCATTCTATGAAAAAAAGAATATTTTTGCCACTTTGCCGTTTACTTTATAACAAATTATGTTTTTTTGTTTATTTTTAACTAAACATTAAGATTATCATTAATATAAAAATGTTTTATATTTGCAAAAATTAAATTTTAAAATAACCATAAATCCATATTCTTTTATGAATAAAAAATTATTGTTTAGCTTCCTTGCCTTCCTTGGAGTGGTGAGTGTTAAAGCACAAAGAAACGAATTGGGGGTTCGTCTAGGTATGAGTAACCTAGTGGGTGATGTAGGGAGCACAAGTTATATTTTACAAAAGCCGTTGGATTTAAATAGAATGTCGGATTGGGGGATCCCGTTTTATGGTGGTATTTTATATAGATTTAATTTTAACCCGCACCAAACTGTTAGATTGGATTTAGGGTATAACCAGGTTCAGTTTAGCGATAAAGCTGCAAAAGAAGAATATAGAAGAAATAGAAATGCATACGGGAAAAATAACGTATATGAAGCAAGTTTAATGTTTGAATATAATTTTTTCCCCGTTAATAATGAACAAACAGGTATGGTAAGCCCATATATTTTTGGAGGTATCGGAGCTTTGATGTTTGATGCACCTAAAGCTAATCTCGCCCACGATTTCAGAAGAGATCCGGACGGTGTAGCCTTGGCTCCAATTAATGAAATGGATTTTAAAACAACTACCGAATATTCATTAGGAAAAAAAGTTACTATGCATATCCCTTTTGGTGTAGGTTTAAAGTATAAATTTAACCATACTTGGGCTATATTTGCAGAAGCAACATTTAGATATACTTTGACCGATCAGCTTGATCATAGTAAAATCCTTCCTGAGGATGTAAAAAATTCCTTTAATGCCGATATTTTAGATCCGGCTTCAGGGGGTTCTTTATTACAATCTGGAAACTATTATGCTGTTGCTAAGGAAAGAGAAGAAGAGTTTATTAAAAAGAGAAATATTGGAGATGATAGGTCCAAAGACTGGTTAAATACATTCAGTTTAGGATTGACGTTTTCGTTCGGAAGACCTCCATGTTATTGTGATTAATTAATATGTCGTTGATTAAAGATAAAATAAATTCTGAGAATTTACCAAAACACGTAGCCATCATTATGGATGGTAATGGGAGATGGGCTAAATCTCGTGGCGAAGAAAGAAGCTTCGGTCACAAAAATGCCATTAATGCTGTAAGAAATGCGATTAATGCATGTAATGAGGTCAATATTCCTTATTTAACACTGTACACATTTTCTTCAGAAAACTGGAATCGTCCTTCTGAAGAAGTACACACTCTCATGAACTTGCTTGTAGAAACATTGCTGTTAGAAGCAGAAGAAATTTTCAGCAAAGGATTGAGAATGCATGTGATAGGAAATCTTGACAAGCTGCCTACTTTAGTAAGAGAGCAGTTGCAACGTGTGGTAGAACTTACAAAAGAAAACACAAAAGGAAACCTTGTACTGGCGATAAGCTATGGCTCACAAAACGAAATACTGGAAGCCGTTAAAAATATCAGTTCAGATGTCAAAGAAGGGAAAGTGGATGTAGAGAATATAGATGAAAAATTATTCGAAAACTATCTCTATACCAAAGATTTTCCTCCTGTAGATCTATTGATAAGAACCAGCGGCGAAATAAGAATAAGCAACTTCCTCCTTTGGCAGATTGCTTATGCTGAATTACAGTTTTTAAATGTTCTATGGCCGGATTTTACCAAAGATATTTTCTTCCAATGTATTGTTGATTATCAAAACAAAGAAAGAAGATACGGGTTAACCGGAGAGCAGATACAAGGCCAATAAATTTTTAAGAAAAGAAAGACTCGATAAAATGAAGTTTAGACTATTACCCATCATTATGTTTGCTGCTTCTGCGCATTTTTATGGACAAGTAACTCCACAAGACAGCACGAAAGTAAGCAATGCTGTACATGCAGACAATGAGGTAGGTACTTATACGCTTAAAGACATTGTTGTAGATGGGGTAAAAAAATATACACCAGCTCAGATCCTGAGATTTACTGGCTTATCCAAAGGAGAAAGCGTAGATATCCCAGGACAGAAAATCAGTAATGCTGTTAAAAAGCTTTGGGATACCCAATCTTTTTCTGAAGTGGAAGTATACGTTCAAAGTATTGAAGGACAGACTGTAGTTCTTAAATTCTATCTTCAGGATCTGAAAGAACTTGGAGAAGTGAAATTTAAGGGTAAAGGGATTGGAAAATCAAAAAGTGAAAAACTGGCTAAAGACAACAACCTGAAGCCCGGTACAAAGATTACCCAGAACTTGGTGTCAAGTCTTAAGACAAACATCCCGAAAGACTATATCAAAAAAGGTTTTGCTGATGCAAAAATCACAATCGAGGATAAAGTAAATGCCGGAGATCCTGCTTTGGTAGACTGGACGATTAATGTAGATAAAGGGAGAAAAATTAAAATCGACCATATTGAATTTGAAGGAAATCAGAGTGTAACCGATAGAAAGCTTAGAAATAAAGCTTTTAAAGAAATAAAACAAAAACGTTTCAGCATCGGTGGTATTTTGAAGCCTTCCAAATTTATTGAAGATAAATATCAGGAAGACAAACAAAACCTGATTAATTATTACAACTCCTTAGGATACAGAGATGCAAAAATTGTTTCAGATTCTGTATGGAGAAATAAGAAAAACAACTACGAAATCAACGTAAAGCTTAACGAAGGTAAAAAGTATTATATCGGTGATATTACGTTCACAGGGAATACAGTTTACGCTACGGAATACTTACAAAGATTACTAGGATATAAAAAGGGAGACATTTACGATGCCGTAGGATTCAACAAAAAAGTGGGTGAAGACGGAGGTAAAGAAGATGATTCTGATATCAAATCCGTTTATATGAACAACGGATACCTTTTCTCCAACGTTACACCGGTTGAAAAATCAGTGAACGGAGATGCCGTAAATCTGGAGGTTAGAATCAATGAAGGAGAACAGGCTACCTGGAACAAAGTAACATGGCAGGGGAATACAACAACCCATGACCATGTAATTCTTAGAGCATTAAGAACAAAACCAGGAGAGTTATTCAAAAAAACCGAAATTAAGAGAACTTATTTTGATTTGGCAGGGATGTCATTCTTCGATCCACAACAGATCGGACAGGATATCCAGCCTAACCAGGTAGATAATACTGTAGATGTCAACTGGAAGCTGGTTGAAAAAGGATCTTCTCAGGTTCAGCTACAAGCAGGATATGGTGGTAACAGTTTTATCGGTACTTTAGGATTAACGTTTAATAACTTCTCATTGAGAAACTTCCTTAAGTTCAAAGACTTTAAACCAGTGCCACAAGGGGACGGACAGACTTTTTCCATTCAGGTACAGGCGGGTCAGTATTTCCAGAACTATGGAGTGTCATTCGTAGAGCCTTGGTTATTTGGTACAAGACCAACAGCCCTTTCTGTGAGTTTAAATAACTCAAGAGTAAAATATAGTGATCAATATGGAAATGCGCAGAAGCTAAATATATTCTCGGCATCAGTAGGTTTGAATAGACTATTAAACTGGCCGGATGACTATTTCTCTCTATATACGGGAATTCAGTTCCAGAAGTATGACTTTAATAACTATCCATTCCAGTTTGGAGAGACTACAGAATATAACGGATCAGCTAATAACTTCAGTATCAATTTAGGATTAAGCAGAAACTCTGCCGGGATAGATCCTATCTTCCCGACAATGGGTTCGAATATTGAACTTTCTGCTAAATTAACACCGCCATATTCATTGTTCAGTAATAAAAACTATGATACAATGAAGCCGATTGATAAATACAATTGGATGGAATTCTACAAGATCAAATTTAAGACTGATATCTATAACGAAATTGCCGGTAAATTGGTATTGAGATCTTCTGCTGAAATGGGATTCATGGATGGGTATAACAAAAATCTTGGAGCACCGCCATTTGAAAGATTCTATGTTGGGGGTACAGGATTATTTGGAGGTAGATATGATGGTAGAGAATTGATTCCTTTAAGAGGTTATGAAAATGCAAGTACTTATGGAGGAGAAGGTGAAGATATTACTCAAAGAGGTGGAGGAACAATCTATAACAGATTTACCTTAGAATTAAGATATCCGATTTCAATGAACCAAACCGCTAAAATTTATGCATTAACATTTGCTGAAGGAGGTAATGTTTGGAACTCATGGAGTAATTATAATCCATTCCAGTTGAAAAGATCAGTAGGTGTTGGGGTTAGAGTCTATATGGGAGCATTTGGATTGATCGGGTTCGACTTTGCTTACGGATTTGATAAGACAATGTCAGGAGTTCCATCAGGATGGAGAAACCACTTCTTGATGAACCAATCATTATAATTATAAATATGAAGAACTTTAAAATAACCATCACTTTTGTATTACTCTTAATTTTCGGGTTTGGAAATGCTCAGAAAATAGGAGTAGTAGATACTAATGAAATTTTAAATAAATTACCTCAGTATAAAGAAGCCGAAGCGAGACTAAACTCTCAGATCGATACCTGGCAGTCTGAACTTCAGAATATGCAGTCAGAATATGAAAGGAAAAAAGCGGCTTTTGAAAGTGAAAAAGTGTTATTGATTGGTGACCAGCTGAAACTTAGAGAAAAAGAAGTAGTAGATCTTGATAAAAATGTCAAAACCACTACCAGCTTACGTTTCGGAGCTAATGGTGAAATAGCAAAACTGAGAACGAATCTTGTTTTACCATTCCAGGATCAGATCTGGGAAGCCATCAAAACAATGTCCGAAAAAAATGGGTTGGGCATAGTTCTTGATAAAAGCAATAACATTAGTGTTATTTTTCTTCAGGGAAAATATGACTATACAGAAAAAGTATTAACTATTTTGCTGAAGGGAACAGATAAAAAAGAGAAAACTACAAGTAAAAGTAAAAAGTAAAATTGTTAGTTAACTTTTACGTAAATTTGAAATCTAAAAACAAATTAAATTATTTATTTACCAATTATGAAAAAATTAAGTGTATTATTTGCAGCAGTAATGATGGTTGTTTCTGTAGGTATGGCAAAAGCTCAAAAAATGGCTACTTTAGATGTATTGGGAGTTCTTAATGCAATGCCTGAAAAGAAAAAAGCAGATGCTGACCTTAAAACATTCTACGATACTAAACAAGCTGAGATCAAGAAAAAATACGATGCTGGGCAAGCTAAATTAAAGCAATATAGCGAAGAAGCTCCTAAGAAATCTGCAGACGAAAACAAAGCTAGAGAAGCTGAATTACAAAAAATTCAGGAAGAAATAGCTCAAATGCAGGATAAAGCTCAAAAAGATCTTCAGTCTAAGCAAGAAGTAGCTTTCGGACCAATTGAGAAAAAATTGAACGATGCTGTAGACAAAGTTGCTAAATCTAACGGATATGAGTATGTAATGGATGCAAATTCACCTGCATTCCTTTACAAAGCAGGTGCTGATGCTACTGCAGCTGTAAAAAAAGAATTAGGAATTCAATAATTTCGGCAAATTAACAAAGATTTATAAGACAAACCGCCTCCAAAAGAGGCGGTTTGTTTATTTTTGCGAAATGGAAAAAGAAGTATCAACTATAGTAAAAGTTAGGTTTAGCGATTGTGATCCTATTGGTCATTTGAATAATGTAAAATATCTAGATTATATGTTCAATGCCAGAGAAGATCACGTAGAGACATTTTACGGATTTACTTATGAAGAATATACCAAACAAACAGGCTGCACCTGGATTGCCATTCAGAATGAAATAGCTTATCTGAAAGAAGTAAGATATAATACGCAGGTAGTCATCAGCAGTAAAACTATTGAGGTACAGGACAGAACAGCTAAGGTTGAAATCTTGATGAAAAGCTTAGATGAGAAGACAGTTCATGCAGTACTTTGGGTTACCGTTATTTATTTCAATATGAAAACAAGAAAATCAGAAGTACACCCTGACGATATCAAAGAAACATTTAATAAGTTTTATGTAGATCTGGTACAAAAAGATTTCCAGTCGAGAGTTAAGTTTTTAAGATCCCAAAATGCAAAAAACTCTTAATAGGTATTTCTATTGAGAATTTTTTGATAGGTTTAAATCAATAATATATGAAAAAAATAGTAGTAATAGGCAGCAACGGACAGTTAGGTAATTGTATCAGAAAAATTGCTCCGGATTTTGAAAATCAATATGAATTTCTTTTTACAGATTCCACAATCTTAGATGTTACTAATGCGGAACAGGTAAATGACTTCTTTTATGATAACAAACCAGATTTTTGTATCAATGCTTCTGCATATACAGCGGTAGACTTAGCAGAGAAAGAAGAAGAAAAGGCTTTTGCAGTAAATGCTGACGGTGTAGCTAACCTTGCTCAGGCTTGTACAGATCATAAAACCATTCTGATTCATGTTTCTACAGACTATGTTTTTGATGGAAATACAAACCTTCCTTATTCAGAAGAGGATTTTACTGATCCGATAGGAGTATACGGAGCATCAAAAAGAAAAGGAGAAGAATTAGCATTGGAAATTAATCCTAATACTATTATTCTAAGAACTTCCTGGTTATATTCTGAGTTTAACAAAAATTTTGTGAAAACAATGTTGAACCTGTTCTCTCAGAAAACCGAGTTGGGAATTGTAGCAGACCAGTTTGGTCAGCCTACAAATGCTAATGATCTTGCAGCAGCTATCATGGAAATTATTGAAAGCCCCAATAAAACCTTTGGGATTTTCCACTTTTCAAATTACCCGGAAACCACATGGTTTGATTTTGCGAAGAAAATTGCTGAATTTTCAAAATCCTCAATACAATTAAATGCATTAACAACCGAGCAGTATCCAACTCCAGCCAAAAGACCTGTAAGAAGTACCATGTCTCTGGATAAAATAGAAGAAATTTATAAAATTGAACCTAAACACTGGGAACACAGTCTTGAAGAATGTGTTGACATCCTTACTCAACAATAAGAATATGAAAAATATAGCCATCATCTTTTCCTTAGTATGTGCTCAGCTTTGGAGTGCCCAAAATGTTTATCTGAGCAAGGTGGAGAAAACCATTGACCATTCAGATAAGTTTCTTTATAAAAAAAATGAAGCAGAAACAGAATCCATCTATTTAGGAGAAGCTGAAGTCCAGGGATTCTCAAAAGATGATGCAATGGTATTTTCATTAGTATACAAAAAAGCAAAAGAGATTGGAGCGAATACTTTTGTAATAAAACCTTTTGAAAACATTGACGGATCAGCTCAAGCCTTTAATGCTTCTAATTATAAGATCGCGTTATATTACACTCCAAAAGAAAAACTCAAAGTTCAGGAAGGATCAATGTATATATTCGCCTCTTCTGAAAAAAATCAGAAGATTAATATTAATAGAAAAGATTATACAATAAAGCCAAGGTCATTTTTTAAATTAAAAATTGTTCCGGGAGAAGTGTATACCATCTCAACTAAGAAACTTTTAGGTTCAACAGTACAAGTCCAGCCAAAGACAAATGATGAAAACTTATACTTTCAGGTATCATCATTAAAAATTAAGCCGGACACTTCAGGAGTTGGAGGCTTAAACCTTAAATCAGGAGATGTTATCGGCTTAGAAAAATCATATGCAGAATTTTTGAGCGCTATTTATACAGAAATGACACCTTAGAAGCACGGTCAAAAGCCTTAATTTATCTTTTACTTATATAAGAAGACTAATTGATTGAATTTTGATTAAAATTTTTCTCTCATAGTACCAGTGCTTTAAGAGTAAAATATTACCTGAATATGAATTTTATGTTAAATAAACTTGCGGGGAATGGATGAAGTTTCTATCTTTGCCCCACTGAAAAACGAAAGAGATTCGGTAAGCGCAGAGGAGCTTTTAGATAAGCATAAACATTATATTCTACGAGAGAGACAGGCGAAAAAAAAACTTTTAATTTTTAGGATTTAAAAGTTGCGAGTTAAAATAAAGTTTGTATCTTTGCAGTCCCAATTAAGGGAGCGCAGGAGTAGAGAGATTGAGGGTTTGGAAAGAGATTAAGGTTACTTAAAAAACTTTAAAATTTTCTTTCGAAACATTTGGTCAAATGGAAATAAAGTTTTACTTTTGCACTCGCAAATACGGAGCGACACTGACAGAGAGATTGCTTCGTTAAAAAGCGAAAGATATAAAGATCATTGACATACAATATAACAACCAAGTAAGGAAAAACTAAAGCGTTAAAAAACTTTGAGTGAGTCAGACAAACATACAATGGAGAGTTTGATCCTGGCTCAGGATGAACGCTAGCGGGAGGCCTAACACATGCAAGCCGAGCGGTAGAGATCTTTCGGGATCTTGAGAGCGGCGTACGGGTGCGGAACACGTGTGCAACCTGCCTTTATCTGGGGGATAGCCTTTCGAAAGGAAGATTAATACCCCATAATATGTTGAATGGCATCATTCGATATTGAAAACTCCGGTGGATAGAGATGGGCACGCGCAAGATTAGATAGTTGGTGAGGTAACGGCTCACCAAGTCTGCGATCTTTAGGGGGCCTGAGAGGGTGATCCCCCACACTGGTACTGAGACACGGACCAGACTCCTACGGGAGGCAGCAGTGAGGAATATTGGACAATGGGTGAGAGCCTGATCCAGCCATCCCGCGTGAAGGACGACGGCCCTATGGGTTGTAAACTTCTTTTGTATAGGGATAAACCTAGATACGTGTATCTAGCTGAAGGTACTATACGAATAAGCACCGGCTAACTCCGTGCCAGCAGCCGCGGTAATACGGAGGGTGCAAGCGTTATCCGGATTTATTGGGTTTAAAGGGTCCGTAGGCGGATGTGTAAGTCAGTGGTGAAATCTCACAGCTTAACTGTGAAACTGCCATTGATACTGCATGTCTTGAGTGTTGTTGAAGTAGCTGGAATAAGTAGTGTAGCGGTGAAATGCATAGATATTACTTAGAACACCAATTGCGAAGGCAGGTTACTAAGCAACAACTGACGCTGATGGACGAAAGCGTGGGGAGCGAACAGGATTAGATACCCTGGTAGTCCACGCCGTAAACGATGCTAACTCGTTTTTGGGTTTTCGGATTCAGAGACTAAGCGAAAGTGATAAGTTAGCCACCTGGGGAGTACGTTCGCAAGAATGAAACTCAAAGGAATTGACGGGGGCCCGCACAAGCGGTGGATTATGTGGTTTAATTCGATGATACGCGAGGAACCTTACCAAGGCTTAAATGGGAAATGACAGGTTTAGAAATAGACTTTTCTTCGGACATTTTTCAAGGTGCTGCATGGTTGTCGTCAGCTCGTGCCGTGAGGTGTTAGGTTAAGTCCTGCAACGAGCGCAACCCCTGTCACTAGTTGCCATCATTAAGTTGGGGACTCTAGTGAGACTGCCTACGCAAGTAGAGAGGAAGGTGGGGATGACGTCAAATCATCACGGCCCTTACGCCTTGGGCCACACACGTAATACAATGGCCAGTACAGAGGGCAGCTACACAGCGATGTGATGCAAATCTCGAAAGCTGGTCTCAGTTCGGATTGGAGTCTGCAACTCGACTCTATGAAGCTGGAATCGCTAGTAATCGCGCATCAGCCATGGCGCGGTGAATACGTTCCCGGGCCTTGTACACACCGCCCGTCAAGCCATGGAAGTCTGGGGTACCTGAAGTCGGTGACCGTAACAGGAGCTGCCTAGGGTAAAACAGGTAACTAGGGCTAAGTCGTAACAAGGTAGCCGTACCGGAAGGTGCGGCTGGAACATCTCATTTTAGAGCGTCTTTTAGACGATAAACAAAATTAGTATCTTCGGATACAAGTACTTATTCAAAGTAAAGCTTTAGTTTTTTGTTTGGTTGATTATATTAAAAATACAAAACCCACTAGAAATTAGTAAAGGGATTGAGAGAGACAAGGATGAAGATAGGATGGTCAGTTAAATCTGATATCTGTTATCTGAAATCTGTTAGTCTAACAGACAGTCTCGTAGCTCAGCTGGTTAGAGCGCTACACTGATAATGTAGAGGTCGGCAGTTCGAGCCTGCCCGAGACTACTAATTAAAAAGACGGGAAGATATAAGACATCAGATGTCAGACAATAAAGTCTGTAATCTGAGATCTAAAATCTGAAGTCTACTAGAGGGGAATTAGCTCAGCTGGCTAGAGCGCCTGCCTTGCACGCAGGAGGTCAAGGGTTCGACTCCCTTATTCTCCACAGTTTTGGAAGACTGATTTAAAAGTTACGGATAGAGCCAAAAACAATATTCGTTCATCAGTTGGACAAGAAGAATTTAAGATCATTGACATTAACGGTAAAGACATCACAAAGAGATAACCGAGCACTTTCGAGTGCCGAGTTTATAAAAATATCGATAAATTTAATTTATCAAAAAATACTGAACTAATTTAATATTAGGAAAGAAATCGTTAAGGGCGTATGGCGGATGCCTAGGCTTTCAGAGGCGAAGAAGGACGTGGTAAGCTGCGAAAAGCTGCGGGGATTGGCACACACGAATTGATCCGCAGATGTCCGAATGGGGCAACCCGTCTGGTTGAAGACCAGTCACTCTAAATTTATTTAGAGAGCAAACCCGGAGAACTGAAACATCTAAGTACCCGGAGGAAAAGAAATCGAAGAGATTCCGTAAGTAGTGGCGAGCGAAAGCGGATTAGCCCAAAAGCTAATTTATGTTTAATAGAATGTTCTGGAAAGAACGGCCGTAGAGGGTGATAGCCCCGTATATGAAAGGCATATTTAAGTGATAAATGAGTAGGGCGGGACACGTGAAATCCTGTCTGAATATGGGGGGACCATCCTCCAAGGCTAAATACTCCTGAAAGACCGATAGTGAACAAGTACTGTGAAGGAAAGGTGAAAAGCACTTCGAATAGAAGGGTGAAATAGAACCTGAAACCGTACGCCTACAAGCGGTCGGAGCAGCATTAAGCTGTGACGGCGTGCCTTTTGCATAATGAGCCTACGAGTTAATTTTACTAGCGAGGTTAAGGACTTCAGGTCCGGAGCCGGAGCGAAAGCGAGTCTGAATAGGGCGGATAGTTAGTAGGATTAGACGCGAAACCTTGTGATCTACCCATGGGCAGGTTGAAGCTCTGGTAACACAGAGTGGAGGACCGAACCGGTTGACGTTGAAAAGTCTTCGGATGACCTGTGGGTAGGGGTGAAAGGCCAATCAAACTGGGAGATAGCTCGTACTCTCCGAAATGCATTTAGGTGCAGCGTCGTATATAAGTTTATTAGAGGTAGAGCTACTGATTGGATGCGGGGGTTTCATCGCCTACCAATTCCTGACAAACTCCGAATGCTAATAAATGTTCTACGGCAGTGAGGGCATGGGTGCTAAGGTCCATGTCCGAGAGGGAAAGAACCCAGACCAACAGCTAAGGTCCCAAAATATATGTTAAGTTGAAGCAACGCGGTTGGACTGCATTGACAGCTAGGATGTTGGCTTGGAAGCAGCCATTCATTTAAAGAGTGCGTAACAGCTCACTAGTCGAGCGGTCCGGCATGGATAATAATCGGGCATAAACATATTACCGAAGCTATGGATTTGTATTTTAGATACATCTGGTAGGAGAGCATTCTATTTGCGCCGAAGCAGTACTGTGAGGTATTGTGGAGCGGATAGAAAAGAAAATGTAGGCATAAGTAACGATAAAGCGGGCGAGAAACCCGCTCACCGAAAGACTAAGGTTTCCTCAGCCATGCTAATCAGCTGAGGGTTAGTCGGGACCTAACGCGAACCCGAACGGGGAAGTGGATGGACAATGGGTTAATATTCCCATACTTGCTCACACTAAAAAGGGGACGGAGTGCCGTACTTACTGGAGACTGACGGAATAGTCAAGGCCTAGCCTTCGGGCGAAGCTGCTGTAGGGAAAGTGCTTCCAAGAAAAGCCGAAGTGAAGCAACCCGTACCAAAACCGACACAGGTAGTCGAGGAGAGAATCCTAAGGTGCTAGAGTGAATCATGGTTAAGGAACTAGGCAAAATAGTCTCGTAACTTCGGGAGAAGAGACGCCATCAGCAATGGTGGCCGCAGTAAAGAGGCCCAGGCGACTGTTTATCAAAAACACAGGACTCTGCAAAATCGAAAGATGCAGTATAGGGTCTGACACCTGCCCGGTGCTGGAAGGTTAAGGAAGGTGCTTAGGGTTAAACCGAAGGCATTGACTGAAGCCCCAGTAAACGGCGGCCGTAACTATAACGGTCCTAAGGTAGCGAAATTCCTTGTCGGGTAAGTTCCGACCTGCACGAATGGTGTAACGATCTGGGCACTGTCTCAACCATGAGCTCTGTGAAATTGTAGTATCGGTGAAGATGCCGATTACCCGCAATGGGACGAAAAGACCCTGTGAACCTTTACTATAACTTCGTATTGACTTTGAGTAAGTAATGTGTAGGATAGGTGGGAGGCTATGAAGTGGGCACGCTAGTGTCTGTGGAGCCGACGTTGAAATACCACCCTTTACTTACTTGGAGCCTAACTTCTTTTAGAAGGACATTGCGTGGTGGGTAGTTTGACTGGGGTGGTCGCCTCCAAAAGAGTAACGGAGGCTTTCAAAGGTACCCTCAGCACGCTTGGTAACCGTGCGTAGAGTGTAATGGCATAAGGGTGCTTGACTGTGAGACCAACAAGTCGATCAGGTGCGAAAGCAGGACATAGTGATCCGGTGGTTCCGTATGGAAGGGCCATCGCTCATAGGATAAAAGGTACTCCGGGGATAACAGGCTAGTCTCCCCCAAGAGCTCACATCGACGGGGAGGTTCGGCACCTCGATGTCGGCTCGTCACATCCTGGGGCTGGAGAAGGTCCCAAGGGTTGGGCTGTTCGCCCATTAAAGTGGCACGCGAGCTGGGTTCAGAACGTCGTGAGACAGTTCGGTCTCTATCTATTGCGGGCGTTAGATGTTTGAGAGGGCTTGATTCTAGTACGAGAGGACCGAATTGAACAAACCTCTGGTGTATCAGTTGTACCGCCAGGTGCACTGCTGAGTAGCTACGTTTGGAAGAGATAAGCACTGAAAGCATATAAGTGCGAAACTCGCCTCAAGATGAGACATCTTTTAAGGGTCGTGGGAGATGACCACGTTGATAGGCTATAGGTGTAAAGACAGTAATGTCATAGCCGAGTAGTACTAATTACCCGTAGATTTATAGCCTGATATGGCGCACGAAAGTGCAGCAAGGTTAGCTCTTTGTGAAAGTTTTTATCGATTAAAACAGATGTCAGATATAAGACATCAGATAACAGACTTTAAGTCTGAGATCTGAAATCTATCCTCTGATATCTTATATAAAGCCTTTAGGGTGGTTTTAGCGGTGGGGCTCACCTGTTCCCATTCCGAACACAGAAGTTAAGCCCACCAGCGCCGATGGTACTGCTAACGCGGGAGAGTAGGCCGCCGCCAGTTTTTATTTTATTTTTAAAAGTCTCATACAGTAATGTATGAGACTTTTTTTTGCTCTATACTCCGCAGTAAAACAGTCAATGATAAGTAATGTGTAATCATTCTTAAAGAATGACTCTTAAAAGTATTCATTCTTTATGCTGTATTTTACTCTTTCATATATTCTCTATTTGATATATACCAGTTATCATTACTTATGATATGTTTACTAATTTTGTCATCTGGTAAGGATCTCCACATATAAAAATGAGGTGTAAGGCATTACCCAATAATAACTCATTACTATCACCTGTTATGTATGTCTTATCATCCGTCACTAAGCTTTTTTGTATTCTTTATTTTTTCTATTTCTGTTAAAATTGAAGATACTTTCTTTAATTCTGAATCATAACTTTCATTGTTTCAATAGTATTTTTGAATTTCATGCTTGTTTTTTATTAGTATGTTATTAAATACTGCTAAAATGTTATATTTGATTGCGAAATATCAAATATTATTATGAATAAAACAATAATTAAGGCGGGACTTCTCTCATCTTTATTTTTTTGCTTTACTGAATTATCTGCACAGCGAACAGATTCTACTAAAGTTGGAAGAATTGATGAAGTTGTTGTAACGGCCTACGGAGTTAAAAAAGAAAAAAAGAGTTTGGGCTATTCTTTCCAGGATGTAAAAGGCCAGACATTAGTTGATGCCAAAGAGACTAATGTGACCAATGCTTTAGCAGGTAAAGTTGCGGGGCTTCAAGTTGTAAAAGGAGGCTTTGGACCTGCTTCTTCATCCAAGATAAATCTTAGAGGGTTTAGTTCGCTTAAAGGAGATAATCAACCTCTTATTGTAGTGGATGGTGTACCATTGAGTAATAGTGCAGGTTCAAAAGCAAAACAAAATGATGGTTACTTTAATAATGATTTCTGGAATCCGGACTTAGACATGGGAAATGGATTAGCTGATATTAATGCAGATGATATAGAAAGTATCTCAGTTCTTAAAGGAGGAGCAGCTTCTGCTTTATATGGATCCAGAGGGGGAAACGGAGTTATTCTAATTACTACCAAAACAGGGAAGAAGAAAGGAGGTTTAGGAATTACATATTCTACAAGTTTAGGTTTTGAAACTCTTTTTATGAAGCCGGATATGCAGAAGAGTTTTGGTCTAGGACTAAATGGGGTTGCTAATTCAGCAAATAGTGATAATTCTAGTTCTTGGGGTCCCGCTTTTGAAGGATCCAATATGAAGAGATATGATAATCTGAAAAACTTTTTTAAGACGGGAATCAATTCGCAGCACACTTTGAGTTTTCAAGAAAATTTAGGAGAAGGTACCAGCTTATACACCTCAGCGAATTATCTGAACGATAATAGCCAGATCCCTAATTCTAAATTTGAGAGATTTAATTTTATGGCGAAGATGAACTCAAATTTTGGAGCCAATAAAAGATGGACTTCTGAGGTAAAGGTACAATATATAAGTACAAAAGCTAAAAATAGACCTTCAGGAGGAAGAGGAGATGGTAATTATTATCCTAATATTCTTCTCATGCCTCAAAACATTGATATAAGAGATTACGAACAGGGACAAACTCAAAATGATATAAAATCACGCTGGATTACTCCTAATGGGATAAATCCTTATTGGTCTGCTTATAATAGCCTTAATGCTGATAAGAAAGATCGCTTCCTTTTAAATGGATATCTTAAATATCAATTTAACGATTGGTTAAGTGGAGATGTAAGAGTGGGGACAGATTTTTATGCTTTAAATGCGGATGCGAGAGTCTGGACTGGTTCTTCACGCAGAAACTCATATGCAACTAGTGAGGAGAAGTTTTATGAGAATAACTATATAGCAAGTCTTACTGCAAAAAAAGATAACTTATTTGGAAAATGGGGTGGATCACTTTCTGTATATGGACAAATGATGGAGAGCAGAACCAAAGCAATTTATTTCAGTACTCAAAACTTGATTGTTCCTAATGTATTTAGTGTTAATAATACTAGTGATATTGCTGGTATTGCTAATAATGAAATTGATTTCTGGAAGAAGATTAATTCTGTATTTGCTTCTGCTGAGATTAATTATGACGGGTATTGGTTTATTAACGCAACGGCAAGAAATGACTGGTCTTCCACCCTCATTCTTGAAAATAGATCTTATTTCTATCCTTCTATCAGTACTTCTTTAGTTTTAACAGAGATGTTGAATAAATTAAACGGAACAAATTCTAAAGTATTAACTTTTGCTAAGCTTCGTGCTGCTTATGCGGTAACCGGAAATTCTTTAAATCCTTACGAACTGTATAATACTTATAAACTAGGTGCAGATCCAGGTGGTCATGCCATTCTTGGCAGAAAGAAAATTCTTTATGATCCTAATTTACATGCTGAGAAACTTAAAACTTTTGAAGTTGGTGCAGATCTTAAATTCTTTAACAGAGTTTCCTTAGATGTAAGTTATTTCAGGAATACTGCAACAGATCAGTTAATAGATTTACCAATGAATCCACTTTCCGGATATGAGTATAAAAAGATAAGTTCAGGAGGTCTTAGTAATAGCGGAATTGAAATAGTTGTAAATACAGATATTTTTAAAAAGCAGAATTTTACATGGAATGTAAATGCGAATTTTTCTAAACTAAAGAGTGTGATTGACCGGATTGATGGAGAAGTTTTAAAATATCCTTTGGCTGGTTTTGATAATGTAGGCTTTTTTGCAGAAGTAGGTAAGCCCTATGGATCTATTTATGGAACAAAATTTTTAAGAGTAGAGGATCCTAACAGTCCTCAATATGGAAAACTTATTGTTGGGCTGAATGGTTTGCCTCAGGCGACTGCTGAACAATATTATTTAGGTGATCAGACACCGAGGGCTTTGTTTGGAATAACCAATAGCTTTGTATATAAAAGTTTTGGACTTTCATTACTTATTGACGGGAGAATTGGAGGAAAATTCTATTCATCCACTCAATCTGCTTTACAGAAAGTAGGTCTTGCTTCTGATACAGCTCCCGGAGGAAGAAGAGATAATATTGTGCTTGATGCAGTAGTACAACAAAATGGGGGTTATATAAGCAATACAAAAGAGATAACACAACAGGATTATTGGGCCGCTGTAACAGCTGGAAACTTAGGAATTACAGAACAGAACATTTACGATGCAACCAATATCAGGCTAAGAAATATTCAGGTATCATATAATTTTCCTAAAAGTTTATTTCAAAAATTTGCACTTCAGAGTGCTAAGGTTTCTTTCACAGCCAATAATGTATGGATGATCTACAGTAAAGCAAAGGGAATAGATCCTGAGTCTGTATTTGCTATCAATTCTAATGCTGTAGGATTTGAAAATCTTTCATTTCCAACCACAAGATCTTATTTATTCTCAATTACATTAGGCTTTTAATATTAATACTGACATCATGAAAAAATATATTTTATCCCTCATTGCGTTGGCTGTCGTTTGTACATCATGTAATGATTTTGAAGACATCAATAACGATCCGTTTTCTGTAGATATTAATAAAGCAGAACCGGAGTATTTTTTAAATAATTCTATTTTAGGAGCACAGCAAGATCCCAATATTGCTGAACGTACTTTTGTTTTGTATTGGAAAACTGCTGCAAGACAGCATTTGTCGACAGGAATTGCAGGTGGATCATATGATGATTCCTGGACTGTAGAATATTGGAAAGGAATTTCAGAATGGCTGAATAATGCCAATGCAACTATTGAAATTGCCAATGAAAAGAAAGCAATAGGTCAGGGCAAACCTCATTATGATAATCTTATCCAGGTAGCCAGGATTTGGAGAGCTTATCTGATGAGCGAGTTTTCTGATAATTTTGGTCCACAGCCAATTCAGGCATTTAAAGGAGTAAATCCTGGTTTTAATTCTGAAAAAGAGGTGTATTATTTTATTTTAGATGAGTTAAAGGATGCAGTTACTAAAATGGATGTGAACCAACCTATTCCTTCCAATCCTAATGCTTATGATATGGTCTATAGCTTTAAATGGAGTCAATGGGTAAAATATGCCAACTCCATGAGAATGAGAGTGGCGATGAGAATTTCAGAAGTGGATCCTGCCAAAGCAAAAACAGAGTTTGAGGCCGCAGCTAATTCTAATATGTTCATCAGTACAAGCGATGATAATTTTAGAGTTAAAGAAGATACCGGTTGGAATCCTTTATCAGGAGTAATGTCTAGGGAATGGAATTCACAGATTTTATCAGCTACCCTTAATAATATGTATATTGGTTTGGGAGGAGTTAATTCTACAGATCAATTGCCTGCTGCTCAGCATACAGCTGTGAAAGATGCTGATTATATCGGCATAAAATATGATGAACAGTTCTCAACAATGACCAATGACCCAACTGCAGGATATTGGCTGGATGGGCTTCCAAATAAAATCGATCCAAGGGCTTATAAAACATTTTATATTCCCGGAGATTTCAACAATCCAATTTATTCCCTTTATCCTATTAATACCAACCAAGCGTCTACTAATAGTGGAGATCTTACTTTTGCCAACGGTTCTAAAGTTACTATCAATACGGTAAATACCTGGAATACGACTACTATAGGGAACTGGGGTGTAAAAGGCCAAAGAAACGGGTTAAGAGGAGTTATTGGATGCATGCCGGCGTTAGGAAAACAATATAGAGAAGGTAAGAACTTTCGAATCTTTTTTGCAAGTTGGGAAACTTATTTCCTGATGGCTGAAGCAGCCCTGAAAGGATGGGCAGTTCCAATGAGTGATGATGCGGCCTATAATAAAGGAATTCAGGATAGCTTTGCGTATAATGGAGTTTCACAATTTTATATTCAGTATATTACCTCAACGGATTATAACCGTGACGGAACTTCTGTAGCTTATAGCCATGTGGCAGAGCCTGGAGCCAGTCATACCATGAATTATAAAGATCCTTCTACTGGAAATATGGTTTCTGTTGAAATTAAATACCCGGTGAATACCATCTACAAAAATGGCTCAGTGAAAAATGATAAGCTTACAAAAATCATTACCCAAAAATACATTGCGAATATGCCATGGCTTCCTTTAGAATCCTGGAGCGATCAACGAAGACTGGGATTACCTTTCTTTGAAAACCCTGCAATAGAAACACCGTTGGTTAATTTACCTAGTTTGAATTCAGGAAATTATATGACAAACTCTATTCAGAATTTCCCTCAGAGGCTAAGATATCCAAGTACTTTCAGGAATACAGATCAGGATGGGTACACAAAAGCAGTGCAGTTACTGGGCGGACAAGATGCAGTTCTTACCCCTCTTTGGTGGGCAAAGCACTAAATTTAATATGCTTGAAAAAGAACCCTTTCCAAATTTTGGAAAGGGTTCTTTTTTATATCATAGAAGATACGATTTTATTTTTTTGGTTATCATTTTCAATAATCTTCCCTGGCATCAATTGGCAACGATGGTGAAAACTACCCGCGCGCCATAAGTGCTTGCAGGAATGGTGACAGAAACACCAGATACCTGTAGGAGTAAAACAATATCTGAGAAAGTAACACTATTCCCCAGTCCTAAAACCCCACCAAAAGTAAACGTTAGAAATGTTACATCAGGTGATTGTGGTATTGGAATATAGGTTGTTCCTCCATTGATTGTTGCCGTACACAGAAGACAGACCCCATGTATTGCTGTTGTTCCTCCGGTTCTTCTTGCAGAAAGCGTCATAGAAGTATTCCAGGGGTTGGAGGTGTAATGCATGGTCATTTTTGCTCCCGTACTTGAAAGGAGGTTGAGAAAAGATCCTGGTAATGTTCCGGAGAGTATGATCTGATTAGTACCGGTGTTGCCAGTGTTATCATAAGTTCCGGAATAATTATTTCCCGCTTCAGTAATAGAAGGTATACTGGCGGTCCAGCTTCCGGAGACATTTACTACCTGTGCCTCCATATAGCTGCTGCTTACAAATAAAATAAAAGTAAATAAATACCTTTTTATAAGTGTGTTTCCGAAGAAGAGTCCATTCATTTTCATATTTCCGTTTTATTCTGTAATAGTATAGACAATGGTAAGAACGGTATTGGTTTGTGCAGATAAATTTGCATACGTGCTTGGAACGAGGGATATCGTAAGGCGGTGTCCATTATTAACCCCATTGCCTGTGTAAGCTCCTCCAATACCACTTATGATGGTAATAGGAGTATTGGTGAGGGTTACTTGTGCAGAAGGAGTTCCTAAGGTCCCGCCTCCTGCTCCGGATGCTGCTGCTGCCTGTAGCCTGATATTCACTCCCGGAATGAGGGTAGTACCGCTAATAGCTGCTGTAATTCTCCTGGTAAGTCCTCCGGAAGTAATTGCAGAAGTATAATTGATCCACTTTGAAGTATCAGGTGTTGGGTTGGCAAGAGGATTTCCGGCTTCAGTAGGTGCTGTAAATTTTAAAGTAATATTTCCTGTTGGTTCTATATCCATTAAGGTCACAACAGGTAAAGTTAGAGTAATGTTTGCCTGAGAATATAATACACCCGAAAAAATAAAAGATGCTAGTATTAGGGAGTGTTTCAAAATCATTTCTTATTTTTTATTTGATTATATCCTACTTTTAAGGATTCCTGCTGATATTTAATTTCTATCTGTTGTTTAACAATCTGGATGTTGAGTTTTTTTATTTCTGAAGGTTTTAAAGTAATTTGAAATTTATCTGTTGAAATTTTATATCGTTTATCAAGACCATTTCTATACAGTTTAACTGTCCAGTCTCCCGGCCGGAGATAGGTAAAATCGAATGCTTCTCCTATAAAACATATTTTACGAAAAGTCTGATCGTTGCCAATGGCTTCTACAATGATGCTTTCTCTCTTATTTTTTCCTTTTTTAGTTTGTAATGTTTCAATATCCGTTTGATTTTTTTCTTCCGTTTCCGAAAGTTGGATATAGCCTTGTATATTTGCGGCTGTAGTGAGTCCGAAATTAAAAATGTTTTCCTTGTTATTAAGGGATAATGCTGCTGGAATTGAGAGGGTTGGGATATCATTGATTTCTATGGTGGAACGATCTATTTCCAGGAAATAATTACCTGGAATCACATTTTTAAATAAATAATTACCTTCTTTGTCTGTAACAGATAGATAGCTTCCCAGCATTAATCTTATGCCTTCCTTTTTTTTGATTCCAAGGGTATTGATATTACCGGATAACGAAACATATTCGGCAGTTCTTTGCACAGGAATATTTGGCCGCCAGGTATAGCGCATTGAAAATATAAAATCCTTATCTCCTATTTGTCCCCTTTGTAGTGAGTATCTTCCTGAAAGATCCAGGTCGTTTCCTGGAAATAATTGCTGGTGGAATAATAACTCAAATAAATTTCTGTCTTTAAAGTATTCCTCAGGCATGTAGTTGTTTTGGTAAAAAATGCTTAAGCTTGTTTTATCTGAGAACCTGCTAAACACTCTTGCTCCATAATACAACTGTTTTTGGTTTTGTAATTGATATCTGGAAGTCATGGCATAGCTTCCAAAGACGTTGAATGATGTTTTAAATTTTTCAAATGAGAGATTTGCGGAATATAACGTTGAATTTCCATTAAATCCTGTCAGATAATTATCTGTTTTTCCAAATTGCCCTTCAAGGTTAATCTGAAATACTCCGATATGCTGGTCTACAGAGACTCTAATGAAACGCTCATAATAATCAAACTGTTTAGGCTCTAAACGATCCTGGTATTTTTGATAGCCATTATTAAGCATTATAAAGCCATTGGAAAGGTACTTATACTGTATTCCATATTGAAAATATTTTCTGTAGGGAGCGGCCAGAAATAAGGTATCTCTCTGAAAGTTTTTAGCATCCTGCATATAATTGGCAAAAACATTGATTTTTTTCGATACTCTGTACTGAAGATATCCGCTGAAAGTACTGGTATTGGTAAAGTAGCCTGCAAATTGTGGGCTTGCTTTCATATACATCAGATTTCCATTCAACTTTTCAAAATTCACTTCAGCCTGCGCCATATAGGCTGTTCCTTCATTTTTCTTTGTGGTGCTATAAGCAAATTCTCCCGAAAGGTTAATGTTTTTCGAAACTTTGAATTTTCCTTTGGTATAAGGAAGATGAGCTTCAGAATCTAATTGGATATTCCTAAAATCAGAATTTTCCTTCATCGGTATTTTGTAAAGATATCCAACGGAAATTTCAGATTCTTTACGAATTTTAAATGCTGAGTAGATATTAAATTCATCCTTAATATCTCTGAAAAATCGGGGATGGTTGTAAAAACCCCCTAAACTTATTTTATTAAAATCATATCGGATTTCTGCCCCACGGCCATATCTGGCAAATTCAGTTAAATAGGAGGAAGAGTATGTTTTATCACCCAGATGAACAAATAATTTATCCCTTTTATAGTTCACAAAATATTCTTCATACTGAGTAAAAGTATTGAACTCAATAGGATTGTGGGTGGCGGCATGAAACTCAATCTGGTTTTTATTTTCTTTATCCAGTGTTCCTTTGCCATAGATTTCGCCTTGAAAACCGTCATGATAGACTCCCATATTTTTCATTCCGATGAAGGATAATGAAGCAACCACAGGAAGCCGATGATAGATATCCATGCTGGCAGGTTGTACGGATATCACGTGAGTACTGATATAAACGCTTTGATTTTCCTTAGGATCATCTTTAGAGTATACTGAAAGGTTTAGATTTTGAAATTCATTTTGCTCAAGCTCCGGATTGGTCTTCTTATATATGATAATCACTTTGGATTCATTTGGACTGAGCGTAATTGATGCGTCATGATCGATAACAGCATTTTTACTTTCCAGAGTAATGTTTTCAGTAATATTTCCATTGTTTTTTAAAAGGAAGGAAGCCCGGATGGTTTCTCCTGCCCGGGTAAACTCCGGTGAATCCAATGCAGTAAGGGAAAGCTTCCTGTTGACGGAAACCGTTATTTGTGAGGACTTTGTAAAAATGAGTCCCGTAGATCGATCCGTAATATGTAATACAATAGAGTAGTCGCCCTGAACAGCTTCTGTTGAGATACGTAGAGGAACAAGATATACAGAGGTTTCATGGGCCTGAATCTGAAATTCTCCTTTTGCAAGGATGGGAGTGATAAGCGGACTTGAAGTAGTGACAGAAATATCATACACCTTATTTTCAAGCGAATTGTTTTCCAGTCTGAAAGGAATAGAGGTAGACGTTCCCGGCATTAAACTATCTTTTTTACTCGCCAATCGGTCAGATGACTGTTGAGAAAAAGTAAATAACGGGAATAATATAAAAATTAATAACGTCCAGGTTTTAATCATTTTTTACTTCTAGTTCCACATTGAGTGCGAAAGCATTCTCATCTTCGTCCGTTGCTATAACAGTAGCCTTATACTGTGCAGGTGGTACTTTGCTGATATCAATGTAAAATGTTTTAGAAGTAGAAGGGAGTAACCCCATTGTCAGGCTTGAAAAAGTTCCTATTTTTTCGCCTGTTTTGCGGTTATAGATTTCAATAGATGCTGTAGGTTTGCAATAGAGATTTCCATTATTAGCTATAGCAATTTTTACAGTTTTTTTTCCTTCTTCTTTTTCTACTTTGATATTGTCAAATGTAAGGTCCGGTTTGGCCTTTTCTGTGTCGTAATCTGTAATGACCTGAATAGCATACCGTATTACAGAGGTAATGCTTACTCCAGGTTGTTTATCGCTGGGTTTGATATCATCTACAGGTTCTACGATGATAACACTCCAATAACTGCCGGGATCTATTGCCTGATTAGGAACAGTTATTTCATAAAACACTTCTGTTTTTTCTTTCCCTTTAAGGGTTACTAAATTTGTATTAAGTTTTATCCAATCTCCGTTAGTCCTTTTTTGAGTATGTAGAGCGGTATAATTAATCGTTCCGTCAGCATGATACGTAAAGTCCTGCAAAAACAATTTTACACTTTGAGGATTATTACTTGTATTCTCAATGGCAACTTTTCCTTTGTAAACTTTTCCGTTTTCTATTTTATAGGAATGCGTAAGCCCGTTAAGAACCACAATGCCGGCATGTAAAAAGCTAAACTGCAAAATCAGAGTGATTAGAAAAAGAATACGCTTTATCATTATGTCAAATTTGGAATTTTTATTATTGATAATACAAAAACAGGAAGAAACTGGAATCCAATTTCTTCTTGGTTTTGAAGTACAGAATCTAATTTTATTTAAATTCTAGTTATCTGATATGGTATAAGTAACAGTAGCTACAGTAGTGGCTGTTGCCTGCAGGTCTGCATAGGCTGCCACACCACCAGGCCCACTTCCTGCAGCAAGAGCATACGTAAGGTTATGGCCATTATTAGCACCATTTCCAGTATAGGCACTTCCGATTCCGGAAAGAATAGTCTGGTCAGCAGCACTTAATGTTAGTAGTCCTGCAGATGTTCCCAAAGTACCAGCTCCTGAGCCTGTAGCAGCGGCTGCTGTTACGTGGATATCTACTCCCGGAATGATAGCATTAACCTTTACACTCACATTGCGGGTAGGGTCTGCAACGGATTTGATAGAGGAATAATTAAGCCATAAAGTAGTATTGGCTGCGCTTGCTATAACAGGGTTACCAGCTTCTGTAGGAGCTGTGAATCCTAATGTAATGTTTTTGGTAGCGGCAGGTTCAATGTCTACCAGTGCAACTTCTGGGATAGAAATCGTTATAGTATGATTATCTGTATTAGTGTCCTGAGCACTCAGGTTTCCGGATATGGCTGCTGCAAATAAAGACATTGCAACGGTTAGTTTTAATTTATTCATGATCTTAATTATTAGTTAAGTGAAAATAATAAAAATCAATAGATTATGAAATAAATATATGATAATTTTTATATTATTGATGATTTTTCTATCGTAATGCAATATTATTGAATAATATTTCACTTTCTGCGTATGAAAAATCCTGTACGTTTGTACAGGATTTATGATGTTTTATAAGAATATAATTTTATGCCCAGTGTGGGTCTGAAACAGAAACTTTTCCTGTTTCCTGTCTTCCTGCAAAATGCCAGATATGCTCACCCAATGTTACTTTTAAGTCATACCAGCCTTTAAATGGGATAAGGTCAATCACTATTTTCTCCTCCGGTTTGTGGATAGAGATTGCTTTTTTAGTTTTTTCATACATATTTTCCAAGGTAATGCTTTCTTTTTGTCCGTTTTTAACAACTAGTTCAACTTGGCTTTTTGAAGTATTATTGATTAAGCTAATTTCGGATTCCGGAATATTGTTTCCTTTGAATTTTCGGAAGAAACCATTAGGACCGAAAATTTCATAATCATAACTTCCTGATTGTCTTGCGGGATGAGATAGTTCTTGCCCGGAATATAATGCATAAGAAAAATAATAATGATGATTGTTCAATTGGGTTCTGTCATAAAGATGAAGAGGAACTCCATTTTCTTTTGCATTAGTCATTCTAATCTTACCTGCTTCCAGATTCACATGAAAATTATAAGGAAGAGGATGGGAAGGTTTCATTCCTCTTTCCTGGATTTCAAGTAAATTATTCTTCAGTTCATTCTCAGAATACCATTTTAGCTGTGGAACAGGTTTATTTTTGGCTGCGTTAATGGTTTTAGCATAATCCTTTTGATCAAGATAGTCCATTTTAGGAGCTTTGATATTGGGAGCATTAAAAGCTGAAGTAAGGTCTCCACAAATAGCTCTTCTCCATTCGCTGATATTGTCTACATGAACATTTTTATTGAATTTCTTCAGGATAAATTTCTCCAGGAACTGCAAAACAGAAGTATGATCTGAAACTTCAGAATTAACAAAACCGCCTTTCGTCCATGGGGAAGCGATAATCATAGGTACTCTATAACCCAATCCTACTGTTCCTTCTGCTTTTTCATAATCCTTTAATGATGGATCAGACATATACTCCTGAGCTTTATCTACATATTCCACACCGCTTTTTCCATTGATATCAACCGGTTGGCTTGGATTTAGAGGGGGTGCAAAAGGGATCACGTGGTCAAAATACCCATCATTTTCATCATAATTGATAATGAAAATTGTTTTTTTCCACATTTCAGGATCTTTGGTCAGAATATTTAAAACCTCAGAAATATACCATGCTCCATACCATGGTGATCCGGGATGATCTGAGAAGTGTTCAGGAGCTACCAGCCAGGAAACCGAGGGCAATTTTTTCTCTTCCACATCCTTACGAAACTGGAAGAGTACATCTCCTTTGGGAACAACCAGTCTTTCTCCATGTTCATCTTTTCCAATTTCCAGATTGTGATAATCAGGATCTTTTGAATTCGTTGTAAAGGCTTTTTCGTGGAGGTTTTTCTCCTGCTGGGAAAGTTTTGAATAATTATCCGGATGATATTTTACCAGATCTTCCTGAAGTTCAGTAATGATGGCCTCCAGTCTTTCTTTCTGGTTAGGTTTTTTCAGGACCTCCTGATTCAGTGACGCAATGATATTGGGAATATGCTCATAGTATCCTTTTGAAAACTTAACATTAAATTTTGAAAACCATTCAATCGGATTATCTGTAAAATTACTTAGCCATGCTTCTTGTTCCCCTGATAAACCTTTTGGAAGGCTGATCTCATTTTGATAAATACGCCATGAAACATTTTGCTCCTCTAAAATTTCGGGGAAGCTTTTCCATTTTGCCTGTCTTGCTTTATCATAATCAATATCATCATTCACCACATTAGCTTTTGATTTACCATTTTGCTGTTCTCTAAGCGTTCCCGACCAATGAAAAAGTCTGTTGGGAGTGGTTCCAGTCATTGAAGAACAGAAATATTGGTCAAATATGGTAAAGGCATCCGCAAGCTGATAGTAGAATGGAAGATCTTCACGGTTGTAGTAGCCCAAGGTAAGCGGAATATTTTTATAGTTTTCGTTACCCGAAGCCTTAGCTTGAAGCCATTGGTCATATTTTCCTTTATTGAATGCCTGTTGCTGGTTTTCCCACGAATGGGGAAGGGAACTCATCCATGTTGATTTAGTATTTCTCAAATCCAGACGGGCCGGAGCTGCATATTTTCCTGTTTTCTCCTTT
This sequence comes from Chryseobacterium nakagawai, assembly GCF_900637665.1. Classification (NCBI taxonomy): domain Bacteria; kingdom Pseudomonadati; phylum Bacteroidota; class Flavobacteriia; order Flavobacteriales; family Weeksellaceae; genus Chryseobacterium; species Chryseobacterium nakagawai. The sequence goes on along the minus strand of NZ_LR134386.1, from coordinate 5,339,882 downwards.
TGAAAAAAAGCGGAATGCCCATCCTGCTTAATAAAAGTCCTTTTATCCAGGAACCCACGAACTCCTTTGAGAGCTCCAAAAGCATGATCGAATGAACGGTTCTCCTGCATCAAAATAACTACATGTTCTGCATCATAAAAAGTAGACTGTGCAGCAGGTTCTATCGCTAAAGCCTTTAGAATAGCAGGGTGTAAAACATTTGAAGTTCCTAGTCCAGCTAATAAAATACTTGATTTTTCTAAAAATTCTCTTCTGTCCATGATCTATCGTAATAAGAAAGAAACCGCAAGTTAATAGGATTTTCCTGCGATTTCTTTGTTTTGTGTAAAAAAAATCAGATTCTTACTGTAACCACCAAGGTTTAGAGTTGATATTGTCATTTCCACCATATTGAGTGGTAAGAGCTGCCTTTAAATTGGTGCTGTTATAATTGTACTCAGACTGAGGATATCTGAATCTGAATGGTGCTGCTACACCAGGTTTTAAAGGATAATTAGGATATCCTGTTCTCAGGTAATCATAATAAGAAGTCCATTGTGACTGGTGGAACATAATCATGTACTTTTGAGTCATAATTTTTTCCAATTGTACCTGTAGGGAAGCGGAATTATCATAAACAACCAAAGGAGTAGCCAGGTATTGGTTGACATCAAATCCTGTAAAATATTGTCCTGAATTTTTTACGTAAGTCTGATAAAAACTGAAACTGGCTTTGATTCCATTGTCATAATGTGTTTTTGCTGATCCGGATATCCAGCCTCTGGCTGTTGCTTCTGCCAGGATAAACTCCAGTTCAGAGTAGCTTAAAATTGATGAAGGTTCGTTAGTTGGATCTTTGTAGAAACGGTCATTCACCTTAGAAATGTTTTTAGCAGTAATTAAGGCAGCGTTGTCAGAATATGGAGAAGTAGGATTTCCTCCATTATATCCGCTAAAATCTGTGATGGTTTTTCCTGCTTCTTTAGCTCCTGTAGTTTGAGAGGCAAATGTAAATAAACGTGGATCTTTTCTGTCTTTAAATAAGTTGATGAAATAATCTGCCATGTATAAACTGGATCCATATCCACTATTGTTGAACATAGAATATCTACTGTCTGCTGCGTCAGCAAACTTAAGTTCCCCATTATCTGAAATAGAGGTCATCAAAGGCTGGCTTCCTGCAATAGAAGCAAACTCTGTTGCAATATTGTAACTTCCAACGGTTGTTTTTTTAGATAGAGTGATTAAGATTTTCAAACGGAATGAATTGATGAGTTTTTTCCATTTGTTAGCATCTCCATTGAAAATAATATCTCCTTCAATTTTATCATTGGTATTAATAAGATCATTGGCTTCTTTTAATTCTGATAAAACTCCGGCCATCACAATATCCTGACTGTCGTATTTAGGTTGGGTAATCCCTGATTCACCTTTTACAGCTTCAGAATAGGGAATACTTCCCACTTTTAGACTTGTATTAAAGAAATAAAAAGCCCTTAGAAATTTGCCTACGGCAACATAGTTTTTATTATTTCTTTTTTCAGACTCCTGCATCATTTTTACCGTATTAAGAAGTCCTTTTGAATAGACTTCAAAAGAGGCGTCATTCCATTTCATGTACTGAAAAGGATTTTCACCATCAGTACCAATCATCATTCTTGAAGCATACATATTGTCTCCATTCACCCAAAAGGCATCTTTAGCAACATAGGTGAGAAGATATTTAGGATCAATACTTGCCTGATCATTCGGGTTTTCATTGATTTTATCAAGATTGGATTCACATGATGTCAATGCCAATACTCCTGCTGTCAATACAGATGTGATCAGTCTTTTTGCTTTTTTACTTTTTAAGTCTTTCGTTTTGAATATATTATTTTTCATTGTAATGTCGCCTTTAAATTAAAACTTAAGATTAAATCCGATTCCGAACCATCTGCTTGAAGGATCCTGAATATCATTAGCGATATCGCCTGTTCTTCCCGATCTGATCTGGAAGTCCGGATCTGAATAAAGGTTTTTAGACTTTTTCCACATAGCCAGATTGTAAGCCGAGATATTGGCAGTGAACCCTTTAACCATTCCTTTTGGATTCAATAGGGAAGAGAAGTCATATTCTAATACTACAGATCTTAACTTGATAAAGGTTCTGTCGAAAACATTAGCAAATTCTTCACTTTCATCCTGAGTGACTCTGGCCTGGTATGGATAATTCTGTGCCCAATCTTGGAAGTTGATAGGATTGGTATGCTGAGTATAAAGCCCTGTTGCAGGATTGTAATTCACTCCATCCGGTACAAAATAATACTTTCCAGGATTGGCATATTCAAGATCTCTGTAGGCAACAGAATTCGGGTGTTTTCCGCCCCACCACATTTTTTCAACGACCTGAGATCTCATGATTCCACCGATGCTTCCATCAATTCCGATATTTAAGGATATTTTTTTATACTTGAAGGTATTGTTGAAACCAAAAGTCCAGTCCGGATTGAAGTGCCCCAGATTACTTGGAGCATTAGCTTTTGTTGGCATTCCTGATTTGGCATCCAGAATTACCTTTCCATCCGGAGATTTTTGCCATGTGTAATCATAGTAGCTATCCATTCTTTCTCCTAACTTGATATTGTTGTAGTTAGGCATGTTATCATAAATAGAAGTTAGCTTTTGTTCATACGTACTCCAGTTGATTAATGTTTTCCAGGTGAAATCAGTAGTCTTTATTGGGACCATTCCGAGGGAAATTTCGAATCCTTTTGTAGTATATTCATTACCATTCACATACTGAGAGACAAAACCTGATGACTCAGCACTTGGGAACTCCAGAATATTGTTGTAATCAAGAGTTCTGAAATAAGTAGCATCTAAAGTAATTCTGTTATTGAAAAGACCGGCACTTAATCCCAATTCATAAGATTTGGTCTGTTCAGGTTTCAATGTATTTTCTACATTTAGGATGGTAGGATACAAATAGGTTGGATTACCATTAAAACTAATTCCTTTATTATTTGAATAATAATTTCTGATAGAGTAAGGTTGGAAATCATAAGCTACTTTTGCCCATGAAGCAGAAAGTTTAAGCATATTGACAGCCTCAGGCATTTTTACCAGATTGGAAATTACAGCACTGATGGATGCAGAAGGGTAGAAGTAAGATCTATTGGCTTTGGGTAAAGTAGAAGACCAGTCATTACGTCCGGAAATATTGATGAAGAACGCATTGTATAACCCGATATCAATCGTAGAATAGGCACTGTAAATTAGCTTTTCTTTCAGATAAGTGTAATTTTTGAGAGCTCCGATGGAATTGTCAAATGAATATATTTCCGGGATCTTTAAACCGTCGGTAGACATTTCATTCCTATTATTTTTAAAGTAAAATGCTGAACCTCCGGCATTGATCGTAAAATCAAAATTCTCAGAGATTTTCTTTTTATAAGTAGCCAAAACATCGTAGTTGAGGTTCCAGGTTTTCAGATCTTTTACAATATATCCACCACTTCTTGGAGCGCTGTAATTGAAATAAGAATAGGGACTGAATGTTTCCGATTTGCTATGATTTTCAACAAGGGAAATTTTTCCTTTTACGGAAAGGTCTTTTGTTGCCTTATATTCTAATCCGGTTTGGGCATTAATAATATTGGTCCTGTTTTGATTTTTATAGTATTCAGCTCCGAACCATGGGTTATTGTACCATGCATAATTCCAATTAGCCTGAGCTCTGCCTTCTTTTCCTGGAATCCACATGTGGTTTTTTAGGGCATTTCCATCCACATCAGCCCCCATCCAGATCAAGATGGTATACATGTGTCCACTAGGGTTGTACTCGTAATTAGGAACGTTAGGAGTAAAAGCCTGATTGAAATTAAATTTTGTATCAAAGATGAACTTGTCTCCAAGGTGATTTTCAGAAGAGAAATTAACTCCGTACTTCTGTAGATAAGAGTTGGGAACCCTGTCATCATAATTCATGAAGTTCCCCGAGAACCTGTAGATATCTTTGTTATTTCGATAGCTGATCGCAAAATTATTATTGTTGATAATAGCAGGCTTTAAGAAAGTATTTAAATTATCATGGTATTTCCAGTCGATGGGAACCCTTTCATATCTTGCTTTATCATTATACTGAGTACCGGTTACAGCTCCATACCAAGGAACGACCTGTCCGGTTACTTTATCTCTGATCGGGCTGTTCCATTGAGCAAGCTTTAGTCCTGGAACAAATTTGGGTCCCCAGATCATATCGCCGTCATTTACGCCGCCATCAGCTCCATCCCAGAATTCATACTTTCCCTGAGAACCATTACCATATTCGGTCTGAGTTTTTGGAAGATTGGTGAACCCTCCTGTAATCATTGTGTTTTGAGAAAACTCTACAGAGAAGCCTTTCTTCTTTGCGCTTTTTGTGGTAATCAGAATTGCTCCATATCGACCTCTTGAACCATAAAGCGCAGAAGCGGTAGCTCCTTTCAAGACGTTGATGTTTTCTATATTGTTAGGATCTAAATTTTGAAAAACTTCTTTTTCTACAATCACTCCATCAATAACAAATACCAGATTAGAATTTCCCCTTAAGGTAAATTGTGGAGCCTGCTGCATTCCGGTTGGATTGGAAACATTCAAACCGGCTACCTGTCCTGAAAATAAATTTCCAATACTTGGCGTGGTAATGGTTTCAAACTGTTTGGTTCCTACTTCCTGGGTAGAATATCCAATCTTTTCCTTTTTCTTAGCAATTCCCAAAGCGGTAATAACAACACCTTCAATCTGCTTCTCATTGGTCTTTCTTAGAACAATAGCGTATTGTTTTTTTGAAGAAACCTCGACCGTGTAAACGGAAAAATCGGGAGAAAAGAATTCCAGGATATCTTTCGGGTTGGCTGAAATGGTAAAATTCCCATTTTCATCTGTTATCGTTGTTTTTCCTGTGTTTTTATCGGTAATATTTACTCCTGAAACGCTGGTTCCATTTTCAGATTTTACATTTCCGGAAACGGCAATCTCCTGAGCTGTAATATATAACGGAAGTAAAAAAACGGCAAACGTAGCTAAAGTTTTCTTCATTCTTTTTGAATGCAAATTTAGCCGAGTACTATTACGTAAATTTTACGATCATATTAAGATAAAAATACAATTTATATATTTTTTAACAGAAATAATTAATGAAATGGTAAAGTGGAAAAGTGTTGCTGTATAAGTGATTTTTACTTTATTATACAAGGCTGGATGCTAGAATTCAGAGATTGGAAGTTTAAGAAATTTTGAAAATAGTTGAAACATATTCTATTAATTATTTAATAATAAAATAACGATTAAAAATAATAACCTCATAGTAACTTTAGGTCCCAGTTTACTTTCTCTCTTAGAACCTGCTCAGAATTCCCCAGTGGATCTTTATGTCATTGAATTTAAATGGATTTCCAAACTCGTTACCATTCGACAGCTGGAAACTCATTAATCCTATTGGAATGAAGAAATTGAAACCAAGTCCAACGCTGTAAAGTTTGGGCTTTACATTCAGTGATTTATTATTGAGCTGCCCATACTGGCCAAAGAGGTCAAAGAAGGCTTGGTTACCTATGAGATAGCGATATTCCAAACTACCGTAATAATAAAAGTCGGCGGCGAGGGAGTTCTCATTAAAGCCCCGCATGGAATTCCATCCACCAAAACGGTAAAGTTCATTAGCCGAAAACTCAATTTTAGAATCCATCATAGCACCTTCTCCTTTGATATTGAGGAAGTGGTTTCCTGAAATATGATAATTATGTTCCCCAGAGAAATAAAACTGGTTTTGGGCAGCTTTTATATTTCCTTTGGTATAAGTAGTTGTTAAATAATCGTATCCGGCATTGATTCTTGTTTTGTAAAGAAAAAGATCAATATCAGTAGGCTCGGTCATTTCAAACCAGATCCCGATCCCTTTTTTGTTGTAATCTTTTCCAATAGCATACAAAGAATCTATCACTGTTGAGGTTTCCAAGGTTGCTCGCAGACCAATTTTGTTACGATTATTGATATGGTAATAGAAAGCAGGAAGGAATTTTACATTAGCAAATGTAGAATCTTGTCTGTAAATATTCACCTTTGTATTCATCCCGACATTGGATTTAAAAAGATAAGGAATGTCTACCTGAAGATCAAAGGTCTGGCCTTTGTCAGGGTTTCTTTGCCAATACAGACTCACGGCTTCGAAGCCATTGAACATATTTCTGAAATTTACATTCATGGTACCATTTAAGGTAAACTTATCAGTCTTATCATTTCCGAAACCAATGACTCCATCAAAGGTGTTGGTCTTTTTCTTTTGCAAAAACAAATAAATATTGGTGGAATCCTTGGTGAATAAAGTCTGTGGCTGCCGATCCAGCATCACAAAAGGATGGCTTTGAAAACTTTTGTTGACAGCTAAGAGGTTCTTGTCATCATAGTTTTTTCCTTTGAATTCCTTTTCAAGATTTTTAATGAACCTTTTTGGAACTTTATCATACCCTTTTACAACAAAACCATTGATCGTTCTTTTATCATTCTTGTTGATATCCAGCTCTACAATAGGATATCCGTTTTTCTGACCTTTGTATTTTGATTTGATTCTGCTGAATGAATACCCCTCATCAATATAACTTTTATTAATACTTTTTTTGGTGGAATCTAAATTTTTAGTGAAGAAATCTTTCTGAACTTTCAATTTCTGAACAATGGAATCAGAAAGATTCACATAGGTTTCATTAAAGTTTTTTCCTTTGTCGAAAAAAATCTCTGTACTGTCACCTTTTACTTTTACCTCCTTCAGCTGAGTGAAAAAATAATTGTTCTGAGTTAGAGAATCCAGAAACTTTACAGCAGAAGTTGAATCTTTTACTTTTTTTCTGACCTTTGTTTCAGTATCAATAAGCCAATACTGTTTCTTCTGCGCTTGTGTAAAAACGCAGAACAGAACAAAAAATATTTTTAAAAATAACTTCAATTGACCATTCCGAATATAAGTTGAAGGCTTGTGGAAAAATACAAAGATTCTTCACTGCATTTCATTCCGTTCAAAATGACAATGCGTTTTATCAATCAACTAATTTTAATCCAGTTTATTATATTTCTTCATTAAATTCTCATAAATTCCTTGTGGAAGAATCCATTTCAACGGAACTCCGATTTTCTGCCCGAATTTACCAAAATAATAATGAGCTTTCCATTTATTCTTTCCTAAAAGTTTTTCAATGTATTCTGCTACCTCCAGTGGTTCAGTTCCCTCGTCTACATGAGCATTCATCAAAGCATACACTTTATCGAAAACATTTTTATAAGGCTGGGAAACCTGGGCAATCACTCTATTGTCTGCAATATTGGTTTTAATATCACCCAAATGTAAAGAGCACACATCGATATTCCAAGGATACACTTCATACCTCATCGCTTCCGTTACTTTATCCAAAGCAGATTTTGAGGCAGAATAGAACCCGCGGAAAGGTAATCCCATTTCACTTCCGATACTGGATACATTAATGATTTTTCCGAATTTATGTGCTCTCATTGTAGGAAGAACCGCGCTCATCATCTGAACAGGCCCGGCAAGATTAAGGCTGAAAAGTTTAAGGATATCTTCTTTGTTAGAATCTTCCACAGCACCTACCATTCCCATTCCGGCATTGTTGATAAGGACATCAATTTTGGTTTCTATTTTCAGGACCTCAGCAATAGCATTCTGAACAGCGGTGTTATCAGTAACATCTGTCGGGATAGATTTAAAATACTGACTTTCCGTATATTTTCGGCTTAAACCAAATACTTTGTGTCCTTTTTTACCGAAGTATTCGGCCAAAGCAAATCCAATTCCGGAGGAGGTTCCTGTGATGATAATGGTCATTTAATTCGTACTGTTTTTATGAGTTTCATTTTTCCTGGTCATTACTAATCCGTTTTTTTGATGCTCGGTGAGCAGGAAAATCTATTTTCAGCAAATGTAAAAAAAGAAAAGGGAAGTCTGTCATTTATTACTCTGGAATACTTCAGCAGAAAGATGTGAAATCTGTTATTCCATTATTATTTATTACCCCCTGATGGATGACAAACTTAAAATAAAGTTAATCTCAGTTATGCATAGAATATTTCAGGAATAATTATTTTATTAATTTATTGTATTGAAAATAAGAGTATTAGTTTTTGGGTGAGAAATCGAGGCTTGTTGAAAAACTAAAATTTCTTAATAAAAACATAAGGAAATCTTAATGTAACAGGAGGTGGGGCTGTTCTAATTTTGCATCTAATTAAAAAGGATGTCATGAATGTATTTAAAATCCCTGTCTCAGTAACATACTTAACGGGTAGGGTATTACTTATTGGTGCAATTTCAGCTTCACCGATGTTCCTCTCTCAAAAAAAAGATAGTTTAAAAGAAAAATCCATCGATGAGATTGTTGTTGTTGGATACGGAACGCAAAAGAAGAGTAAGGTTTCCGGTGCTGTTTCGGAGGCTTCATTGGATAAACTTACTTCCAGATCTCTGTCTGGAGTAGGGGAAGTTCTCCAGGGAAAAGCTCCCGGAGTAACTGTTGTGAACGAAGGTGGAGATCCTAATGGCTCTCCTAAAGTAAATATCCGTGGTCTGGGCGGGGTGAATGGAGAATCTCCTCTTTATGTTGTGGATGGCGTTGTTTTTAACGGAACTCCTGCTATTAACCCTAACGATATTCAGGATATTTCTGTGCTTAAGGATGCTTCAGCAGCTATTTATGGAGCAAGATCTTCCGGAGGAGTGATCCTGATTACTACCAAAAGAGGTAAAAAAGGAACCTTGACAGTAGATTTTGATGTTAAATATGGAATTAATCAGGCGTGGAGGTTAAAAAAATCTTTAAATGCTGCAGAGTTCCAGGATGTAATGAGGCAAGCGTATGAGAATGCGGGAAAACTGAGCAACCTTCCATTGGCATTCAATGCAGATCAATATGCTGACGGAAGAATTACCCGAACCGACTGGATGAAAGAGATCTTCCGTACAGGGACTATCCAGGAATATAATGTAAATCTTAGCGGAGGAGGTGATAAATCCAAATTCTTCGTAGGAATGAACCATAGAAGTCTTGAGGGAATTTTATTAAATACGCAGGCAAAACGATACAATTTCAGAGTAAATTCTGAACATAAAGTGAAAGACTGGTTGACCATCGGAGAGAATATGTATTATAATTATTCTGACGGAAATACAGCCAACACAAGGAACGGATATACAGGAGCTTTGGTTGCGGCAATGTACTATCCACCCAACGTTCCGGTATATACACCATCAGGAGCCTTTTCAGGATTGCCAATTGATGTGGCAGGAGGATATGGAGATATGATTAACCCTGTTGCTTATTTGAAAAGAATCAGCATTCAGAATCCTACCCATGAGATTTTGATCAATCCTTATATCGAAATTGCTCTAGCTAAAGATTTGAAATTCAAATCCAATTTTGCTCAAACATTTAAAATTGGAAATGTTAAAGAATTTACTTCCAGAGTGTTGGAAGTGGGAAAGATTTTTGATACCAACAGTTTGGAATATCAGAATAACAATATATCCACTTCTCTGGCAGAGCAGCTCCTTACTTATAAATTCACAACAGGTAAACATAGTTTTGACTTCCTTGCAGGGTTAACATTCCAGAAAACCACTGAAGATGGGTTCCGTGCAAAAACTTTTGATTTCAGGAATGAAGCCGAAGTTTTCAGATATCTTCAAAATGCAGCTGATACTTATAGAGAAGCAGATAGTTATAAATACAAAAGTGCTTTAACCTCTTATCTGGCAAGAGTAAACTATGACTATGCAGGAAAATATATGATTAGTTTATTGGGAAGGAGAGATGGAACATCTTTAGTTTCTAAAGAAAAACATTTTTCTGATTATTATTCCATTTCAGGAGCATGGATGGTATCCAAAGAAAATTTCATGAAAGATATTGTATGGCTCTCCAGCCTGAAATTAAGAGGAAGTCATGGTATTTTAGGAAACCTTGGTGGGGTTTCTTATCAGGCAGTGAATCCGCAGATGATCCGTGATAATAATATTATTTTTGGCCAGGATCCATCGCAGAATATTGCTTATTATGTAAAGACAATGGCTAACAATACTTTGACATGGGGAAAATCGGAACAGACTAACTTTGGGGTGGATGCTTCTTTCTTCCGTAACAGGCTTTCTATGCAATTTGATTACTTTGTGAAGAAGTCAACCGATCAAATCTTCAATGTCACCCTTCAAAGTACAGCAACCTATATAGATCGTTATGTAAATGCAGGACTATTCGAGGATAAAGGATATGAAGTAGGAATTAATTTTAACGGTAAAAATACCGGAGATTTTACCTATTCCATTGGAGCAACATTGAGTCAACTAAAAAACACGGTGAAGCAATTAGCTGATGTAGATGAGATCTTTATCAACAGTAATAACATACGTGGAGTCTTGAAGCCTACCCGTGTAAAGGTGGGAGAATCTCTTTATTCTTATTATGGATATAAAACCGATGGGATTTTTCAGAGCCAGGCAGAAATTAACAATTATAAAGATGCCAATGGTAATCTTATTCAGCCTAATGCTAAACCGGGAGATATTAAATTCCTGAAAAAAGAAGGCAATACCGGAGTATTGAATAACAATGATTTTGTAAACCTTGGGAATCCATATCCAAAGTTCTCTTACGGATTGTCTTATAATATGACCTGGAAGAACTTTGACCTTAACTTATTCTTCCAGGGTGTTTATGGAAACAAAATATTCAACGGATTGAAATTTATTTCTTTAAATCCAGGGGGAACAGGACAGAATTATAATATGGACAGAGATATTCTGAATGCATGGACTCCTCAGAACACCAATACCAATATTCCAAGAGTGGTACAGGGCGATCCGAGTGGTAATTACTCTAAAGTATCTGATTTCTATGTGGAAGACGGTTCTTATTTGAGGCTTAAAAACCTTACGGTTGGATACTCGCTACCAAGAGAGCTTTACAAAAAACTTGACGTGAATAAAATCAGAGTGTATGTGACCAGCAATAACCTGTTCACCATTACTAAATATACAGGCTTTGATCCTGAAGTAGGAATGGAGAGCTATGGTGTAGATACCGGAAGATATCCTCAGGCCCGTTCATTTATTTTCGGACTGGAAGTCGGGTTTTAATCTAAAAACAAATTTAAAAGTAAAAAGATGAAGATTTTCAATACAATAATTTTAATAACAGGGCTGTCTGCATCAGTATTATCATGTACCAATGAACTGAATATAGAGCCGGAAGGTACTCCAACTGAAGCTAACTTCTGGAAAAGCGAAAATGACCTGATTACCGGAGCTAATGCAATGTATAAACCGCTTTCTGACAGCGAATTTTATGGAAGAGGCTTTTTCTGGTTTATTAATGCCAGTGATGATATGGTAACAGGAAGATCAAAAAGTGAGGCAGACAATGTGAAGAATTTTAGCAGTAATTATATTGCTGCCGGAGATCTGGAAACCCAATGGAACAAAAGATATACAGTAATTGGTGTTGCGAATCGTGTTATCCGTAATATTGATAATATTCAGACTTCACAAGCTATCAAAAATAAGTATCTGGGAGAAGCGTTGTTTATGAGCAGCAGAATGTATTTTGAAATGGCTTACAGTTATGGAAATGAAAAAGCTGGTATTCCAATCATAGACCGTACGAAAGAACCGGATCCTAACCCAATTCCAAGAGCAGCCAATGTCATGGAAAACTACAATTATATTGTAAATGATCTGAAAAAAGCAGCAGAATTACTGCCTAGCCAGGAAGAACTTCCAACCAAAGATTATGGAAGACCCCATAAAGCCGCAGCTTGGGCATTGCTGGCAAAAGTATATCTGTTTATGAAAGATTGGAAGAATGCAGAATATTGGGCGAATGAAGTAATGACTAAAGGAAACAGAAATCTACTGAATAATTTTGGTGATGTTTTTAAAGCTGAAAACAATTATAGTTCAGAATATATTTGGTCAGTCCCAAGTACTACTAAATTTAATGGCGTAGGAAGTATCCTTCCGGGGGTAATGTTAGAAAACAAAGGTTGGGGAAAATATAATGGCTGGGGATATTTCCAGCCCACAAAAGAGTTGTATGATGAATATGAAACCGGAGACCTTAGACGAAGTGTAACCATCCTTAAAGAAGGAGATCAGTTTACTTTTGATGGAGCGGTAAGAACGTATGCTACCTCAAACTCCCTTACAAAAGCCCAGTTTAACAAATATATGGATGCTTTCAAATATCCATTTAAAGAAGGGCACGTAAATGCTAATGGAGATTATCCTTGTACAGACCTTGCAGTTCCTATTATGCGTTATGCTGAGGTAATTCTTATTAAAGCGGAAGCATTGCTTATGCAAAATAAACCTGCAGATCAGGAAATCAATATGATCAGAAAACGCGCTGATCTTACTTCTAAAAGCGGTTGTACAATGGCAGACCTGAAACATGAAAGACGCTGCGAGCTTGCCGGTGAATGGGCTGACAGACACAGAGACCTTGTCCGTTGGGGAGATGCACAGGCAACGTATGCTAAACCCCTTCATGGAATGGACGGAAAAGAAGCTTGGGCTGCAAGAAACTTTAATCCGGCAATCCATAATGTTTGGGCGGTGCCTCAGGTTGAGATTGTAAACAGCCACGGCGTTATTAAGCAAAACGAAGGTTGGTAAAATTTTAGTCATATATATTATCACTATATCATTGCAGAAATTCTGTGATGATATAGTCTTTTTAAAAAGGAAGGTGAAAGATTACATATGACGTATAAAAACAATACAATAAACGAATGAAACTATCAAAAATATTGGGTTTACTTGCTATTGCTGTTTTCTCTGAAAACCAGGCGCAGAATTATTTGAATTATAATGTAGGAAATGCCCATTCTCATAATGATTATATGCAGGAAATCCCTTTTTGGCAAGCGTATTATGCCAATTTCGGGTCTATTGAAGCAGATGTTTTTCTGGTGAAAGGAAAGCTTTGGGCGGCCCATACGGAAAAAGAACTTTCTGCAGACAGAACGTTGGAGAATCTTTATCTGGACAATATTTCAAAGCAGATCAAACTGAACAAAGGAAATATCTATAAGGATACCACTAAAAAGCTACAATTGTTGATCGATATTAAACAGGATTATAAGACAACCCTGAGCGCTTTGGTCAATACATTGAAAAAATATCCTGAAATTACGGGTAATTCTGGAGTGAAAATAGTGATTACAGGCGGAAGACCTCAGCCAGGTGATTTTAAAAACTATCCCAATTATCTTTATTTTGATGGAGATCTGAATAAAGATTATTCTACCGACCAGTTAAAAAGAGTGGGAATGTTCAGTGCAGATTTGCCAGAACTGGTAAAATGGAACGGAAAAGGAATTCCGAGAGACGAAGAAACGGAGAAAATCAAAAAGGCTGTAGATAAGGCCCATGCTCAACAGAAACCGATGCGTTTCTATGGAGCTCCTGATTTTCCTAATGCCTGGGTAAATCTGATGGATATGGGAGTAGATTATATCAATACCGATCATATTCCGGATTTAAAAAAGTTCATGAATACCATTCCAAGGAATTTCTATAAAAATACCAAAGAATATGCTACTTATGCACCAACTTATAAAACAGATGGAATCAGTAAAAAAGTAAAAAATGTAATTCTTTTAATTCCGGATGGAACTTCCTTACCTCAATATTATGCAGCTTTTACAGCTAATAAAGGAAAGCTGAATGTTTTCAATATGAGATCTACAGGTTTATCCAAGACCAATTCATCGAACGCCTATATTACTGATTCAGCACCAGGTTCTACCGCCTTTTCTACAGGAGTAAAAACAAAAAATACATTTGTTGGGGTAGATGGAACAGGTAAATCCCTGGCCCAAATTCCAGATATTATTGCTGCAAAAGGGTTAGTCTCCGGATTGATCTCTACCGGCGATGTAACCGATGCAACACCAGCGGATTTCTATGCTCATTCTGATAACAGAAATAGTTCTGAACCTATTCTAAAAGATTTTGCAACCTCCAAAACAAAAATTCTGATTGGTGGCCCTACGAGCGGATTGACACCGGAAACAGAAAAGAAATTGAAAGAAGCAAAAGTAGATTTATACCATAGTCTTACATCAGCTGAAAAAATAAACAACAGAACACTGATTATTGATCCTTTGGCCTCACAACGAGTAACAAGCGGAAGAGGAAACTGGTTAGCAGATGCTTTTGATCTTACCTTAAATGACCTGAAGAATAATAAAAAAGGATTCTTTATGATGGTGGAAGCTTCCCAAACTGATGGCGGCGGACACAGCAACAATATTGAACAATTGGTTACGGAGTTACTGGACTTCGATCATGTGGTAGGAAAAGCAATGAAATTTGCTGATGAGAATAAAGAAACTTTAGTAGTCGTAGTGGGAGATCATGAAACCGGTGGTTTAACACTTTTAGATGGAAGCCTGAAAGAGGGTTGGGTATTCGGAAATTTTAGTACCAACGACCATACTTCTATTCCGTCAAGTGTTTTTGCCTATGGCCCGAATTCCAAAGAGTTCACAGGATTATTTGAAAATACGGAAATTTTCAACAAAATCATGGCCGCTTATGGCATTGAAAAATAGCTGAATCCAATCAACTTCTATTCTTAATAAAAAAGTAGTCTCTATCTGATAAAGACTACTTTTTATTTGTTGTCAATATCACGGCATTAAAAAGACATCCAATGAAAACCGCCAGATTTTCAAGACTTTAGTGTACTTATTTTATTTCCCATAGATTGCACGGATTTACGCAGAGACTTACGGATAAGAAAATTATAGTATTGATTATTATGGCCAACAAATAATCTGCATTATCTGCTCAATCTGCGAGAGTAAAAAAGCTGCCTCAACAAAGAGACAGCTTCAAGACTACAATTTATATTTAACGATACTAAAAATTCGTTTTTACAATCAGTTCTGCCAGTTCAGCATTCACAAAATCCATAGGCATTATCCCATACGATCCTTTTGTATTGCTTTGGAAGAACGTTTTAAGTTTTGGATTGATGGCGTTGGAAACCGTAGGAATACTAGGAATTCCGAATATCCCTGGTTTATAACCACTAGTGAAATTGATGAAAAGCTTGTCGCTACTGCTGTTTTTAGCTTCATTGAAGAGATTGGAAATTCCGTTCCATTTATCATCATTATTGGTAACCTTATAGTAATCCTGAACTTTCAACTGAGCTCCCGGATTATTGATTTCAAAGGTTGTGTTATCTGCCCATGAAGTAGCATTAATACCTTTAGCGGTGTTGGCTGAAAATCTTCTGAGTAGTCTGATTTTTCCTCTTACCTCTCCAAGAGTAGGAATCGTAGTTCCAAGATTCCATTTTGAAGGATTTTTCTGAATATATGAATCAAAAGTACTTTCAAAACTTCTTGTTGTGTTGGAAGCGTCATGTTCTTCTTTTACAGACATGATGATGGTTTCCGATGGATGACTTTCAAGGAATGAATAACAAGCATTAAGGACATCATCAAAATTTAAATTCTGATAAATAGCACCATGATGAATGGTAAATGAATTATCAATATGTCTGCAACGGATATCCAGAAATCGAACTCCTGCATTCAGCTGCTCAGCAATACTGAGGTTTTGTGTTTTCGCTGTACCTGTAACTACAGGAGCATCTATACGTGCTCCAGAATCATGAGTTCCGGGAATAGAGATTTTTGAAATTGAAATATTATCCTGCAGGCCAGCCATCCAGCTGTTCATTTCCAAAGGAACGGCTGATGCCATTTTGTAATTTGCTTTATTAACAGAGGTAAGACCTGTGTCATTAGAATCTCTTTCTGCCATATCTTCCGAACATGAGTAGAATACAGCTGCCGTTGCAATACTAAGTGTAAAAATTTTTACATATTTGATTGGGTGCTTGAACATAGTTTATATTTTAATTGTAGCTAAAATTAAGAATATGTCAAGCAATGAGGAGTTAACTTAGTTTTAAGAGATGATTAAGTTGTTGTGTAGGTTAGTAGATAGAAGAGAGAAGTACTTGAGTCGGGGATGAGATATTTTCCTTTTTTATATACTGAAATAGTAGGTAAAAAGTCTACAATAGCTTTTCCGGGGTAGATAACCTTCAGCTTCCATCATCTGTCTTCTTCTTAAAACACAAAGTCTTCTTTCATTCCCGGAATTTTGAATCTATATTCTCCCATTTTGAAATTATCCATTGTAATAAGAGGCTGAATTTTATGAATAAACTCCTTATGAATATTTTCTGGTACTTTTGCCTCATCATCACATGATGAGTACTCTCTGTCTACAATGACTTTTCCGGTAGAAAAATTGATTTCATTGGTAAAATCAAATTCGCAGGTATCTTTAAAGTTATCATAGGAACCAATCAGGTAAAAATCACCATTTTGAAATCTGAAGGTATATTTATTAACCTGAGTATGCCTTGAATTGCTGAAAAAGCTTTGTTCCACTACCAGGCAATTATTTTTTATCTGGATGTTAAGAATATTATCATCTGGGTAAAAGCCTAATCCGCTTGAATAGAGTAGAGAGGAATTCTCTTTCCAAATTTTAGCTTGTCCCTGTTCATTTTTCAGGATATAGAAAACTCTTTGATAATCTTTTTTCCCAGGAGCTCTTTCATAATCAGATGCCGTTTTATCGGTATCAAATACAATAACCGTTTCTTCTTTTCCGTCTTTATCCAAATCCCCTTTGATCTCAGTTACTTTTTTGTAACCTTTTGGAAAAGAGAAGTTTTTCAGATTTTGAGCATACGATAGAGTGGCCAGTAGGATGAAAATAAAAGAAAATATCTTTTTCATGGGGAATAATATTCAGAAATTATAATCCGGTATCCTCTTTTACGATTAGCTTAGATTCGTCCAAGCTGCTTAGGTTGCCCTTTATTGATTTGTATATTCCAGTAATATCGGTTTCTTTCCCTTTGGCATCAGTTACAGTAACTCCAGTGGAATAGGATGCGTCTTCTGCATAGTAAGATTTATATACCTGATATTGATAGCCATTATGAGAAAATGACACATAATGAAGTTCCATTCCGGAATTCTGTTTCCCTCCGCCTCTCATATAAGACCTGTAGCTGAATTGTTTCCAGCTATCCTTGGTTTTTGTTGACGGGAACTCCATTTCTACTTTATTTTTGTTTCCGAAACGATATTGGATGTATTCATCTTTTTTATCCTTTACCAATGCCATTTTCTTCCCATTTTTTGTTTCAAAAGAATAGATGATTTCTTCATTGGGTAAAAGATATTGTGCCCAAATTGACAACGGAAGTGCCAAGGCAAATAAGATCAGTAATTTTTTCATGATTGGGTGTAGTTTATAGTTGATGCAGTAATTTGAGAATGCTCAATGATTCATTCTCAAATTACCGTATTTTTAGATTTTCAAATTATTTCGTCATTATATCGGAAAGATCTTCCCAGAACATCGGATAAGATTTTTCCACAACCTCTTCATCTTCAATAGTAAGCTCTCCAATGAGACAGTAAGGCGCAAAGCTCATAGCCATTCTATGATCTTGGTATGTTTTAATTGAAATATGTGCTTCAGGCTCTCCGAAACTTACAGACTCAATGGTTAAATCGGTAATTTTTGTTTCAGTGCCGAGCTTTTTCAGTTCATTATATAGAGCCTGCAATCTATCAGTTTCTTTGACTCTTAATGTTCCTAATCCTGAAATTTCAAAAGGAATTTTCAGTGCCGCAGCCGTTACACAAAGGGTTTGTGCAATGTCCGGGCAGTTGTTCATATCCAGAACAATTTTTTCAGGGAAAGTAAAATCAGGCTGAGGTTCTAAAGTCAGTTTGTGCTCCGCTTCAGAATAGGTTGTTTTAATTCCGAAGAAATCCTCATAGATTTTTGCAATGGCAGAATCTCCTTGTGTAGATTCTTTGTAAAAACTTTTTAAATGAATAGTTTCTCTTCCCAATGCACAGATCGAGTAGAAGTAGGAGGCCGAACTCCAGTCACTTTCCACTTCATAACTTTTGAGAGAAGCTTCATCATTTGGAGTGAAGGGTTCTACCTTAATCGTATTTCCTTCAAAACTGTTTGTAATTCCGAATCTTGTAAGAATATCAAGGGTCATTTCAATATAAGACCTTGAAGTCACTTCACCCACAAGGTGAATCTCCAATCCGTTTTCAAGTTTTCCTGCAATAAGTAGCAGGGAAGTAATAAACTGGCTGGAAATATTAGCCGGAACATTTACAGAAGTCTGTGTAATCTTTTTTCCTGTAATTTTTAAAGGCGGAAAACCTTCGTTTTCCATATATTCAATTTCAGCACCAAGATCTTTCAAGGCACTTACCAGATTTTTAATAGGTCTTTCCTTCATTCTTCCGGAACCGGTAAGAATCGTGGTTTTTCCTTCCTGAATAGAGTAGTAGGACGTAAGAAAACGCATGGCTGTTCCTGCATGGTGAATGTCCACTACTTCTTTAACTTCAGACAAGGCCTTTTTCAGCAATTGGGTATCCTGAGAATTGGATAAATTCCCGATTTTTATATTACTAAACAGGCTTTCCAGAATCAATAAACGATTCGAAATACTTTTCGAACCGCTGATCTGTACTGTTTTATTTCCTATTAATGTTGATTTTTCTAGCTTCTTCATTATTTCTTCATATTTCAATCCTGGTCACATACTTTAAATACCTTCCTATATATCAGAAGTATGTGACCAGGAATCTTATTTTAATTTTTCATTATTCTGATGCCGTTCCTTATCGCGGTCAGTTTTGATCTTCATTTTTTTATCAAAAGCATCTTGCAGATTAACTCCGGTTTGGTTAGCCAGGCATAATGTTACAAAAAGCACATCAGCCAGTTCTTCTCCGAGGTCTTTACTTTTATCACTTTCCTTTTCGCTCTGCTCACCATATCTTCTGGCGATAATTCTTGCTACTTCACCTACTTCCTCCGTCAGCATAGCCATATTGGTCAGTTCATTAAAATATCTTACGCCGATGGTTTTAATCCATTCGTCAACCTGTTGTTGTAATTGAGTGATTTCCATTATTGATAAGCTCCGATAGTAGGATTAGTGGTTCTTGGTTCGTTTACGATATCAAAAGGTACGGTTCCTGCTATGGTGGTATTTCCTTTGCCTTTGGCCGGAGAAGTTGTTTTAACTCTCAGATTCATTTTTGCAGCGAAATAATTCATAAACTGCGGATCTGTATTTTTGATGCTCTGTATCACATTCACATTATTGTCGAAGGTAAAACCTGCTTCAGATGTACTGGAGTATTTTAAGAGACAGTTTTGAATTAAATATTCAAATTGTTGCCCTGGTGTTTGTTCAAACTGTACAGCGTTATCCCTGTCAGAATATACAATACTGTTATATAAATTAAATTGCTGCAAGGCTCCCTGTTCTGTTTGCCCAGCATCATTTTTCCATTCATTCGTTGCAAAGATTCCTTTTCTGTCAAACGTTCCCATCGATTTAGAATAGTTGGCAATCGTAGCATGAGTATAGTTGTGTTTTCCACCCTTGAAGATACCAATACATGATAAACCACAATTATTCATCACTAAATTGCTGGCAGTAACGGTAGAGTTTACGGCATACATTCCATATTCAAAGAAAGTATGAATGAAGGAATTGGAGATATTAGCCGTTGTCTGCTTCATTTCTAAGCCTCTGGTTCCACCAAATAGCCTTGCATGGTTCATATTAAGAATAGAATTAGGTTCCATTTTAATAGAGTTCCAGTTTTTAGAAATGGTATCATAATAAGGATCATTTCTGTCTCCACGAAGGACGATCTGTTTATCCAGGGTTCCGTTGATATTTAAAACAGCATTTGAGGAAACCTTCATTCCGCTGTTTTTATGAAAATATACCTTTGTACCTGGATCTATATCCAATGTTACATTCTTATCCAGAGTAAGATCACCGTAGATGATTTTCGCTTTATTATTGGTCCATGTTGTAGAACTTGTAATCACATTAGGGTTGGTTGGAGTCTGAATAAAGAATTCTGCATCCTGAACCACGGAGAACAAAGTAACATGCTGTTGCCCTGTAGGTCCGGTAAAAATTACTTTGTCTTCGGCAATAGCTTCAGGTCCTGTTGCCTGAGGGGCAATTTCTACATATATATATAGGCTGTCCTTTTTTCTTAAAGGAACATCTTTAAAATCATATCCTGGTTTTCCATCCACATTAATTCTGTATAATGAGGTAGCTCCCTTCTCAAGATTGACTCTTGGAATCAGAACATCTTTATCTTCATTATTATATACTTTTACAACATAGGTTTCTGAACGTACCTGATGATAAACTGTATCACAAAACACAGTATCCCTTGAAAACCTTAGCTGTTGTGAAGGAGCATCAAAGGTAATATCATCCTTATTACATGATACCGCTACCAGGAGCATCCAGAAAGAAAAAGCCAGTAATAATTTGAATTTCATTGAAATTAAAGTTTAAGTAAGTTCCAAATTTAACGAAAATACTTTGAATTTCTTATCAAGAAAAAAATATTGAATTCAGTATTTGGATATTAGAAAAAAAGTTGTACTTTTGCAACCTAAAATTAGCAGAGAAATATCCATTACTATTTCGAAAGCAAACTTTAATTTTTTAAAAATAGCATTATGAAAAACGGAATCCACCCAGAAAATTATAGACTTGTTGTTTTCAAAGATATGAGTAACGACGAGGTGTTTCTTTGCAAATCTACTGCAGAAACAAAAGACACTATCGAGTTCGAAGGACAAGAGTATCCTCTAATCAAAATGGAGATCTCTTCAACTTCTCACCCTTTCTACACTGGTAAAGTGAAATTAGTTGACACTGCAGGTAGAGTTGATAAGTTCATGAACAAATACAAAAAATTCGCTAAGTAATTTTTGTATTCTCAAAATATTAAAGCCTTTCAATTTTTTGAAAGGCTTTTTTGTATCCAAAACTTACGTTTTTGAAAAAAACACAGTCAGCTAAACATTTAATCTTCCATTCCTGTCTATCATCTATCCGTCTATTATCTTTTCTCTTCTATATCAACTTCTCTCATCTTTTTGTATTTTTGTTTCTAGGCAGTATAAGGATCTGCTTTAGCCTTTGCCTTTTAACCTTTAACTTCTAAAAAATGCAATTAGTATTTTCAGACGCGCAATATTGGGAAGATTTTCTTCCGCTTACCTTTACCCGACCGGTTGCAGCCATGCGATGCGGAATCCTTACCTTCTCTGAAAGATGGCAGAGAATCCTGGACAATACAGAGGTTTCTTATTTTACAGAAATGTATCTTCAGGATAAATTTAAAACTCCGGAAGAAAAGGAAAGTCTTTTCATCGTTCCGAACTTTATCCCTACAACATCTGTAATCCAGCAGATCAAAGACCTTAAGCTGGGAGAAGCTTTGGTATATGAAGATGAATTGGTAGCCGCGAAGATCAATATGAAAGGATTTTCTCTGAATCAAATCGAAAAAATGACAGATATCAAAGAAGAGCTTATTTTCTTTAAAAAACCAACCGATCTGTTTACTTATAATCATCATGCGATTGATTTTGATTTTGATCTGCTTACGAACGGAAGAACATCACAGGAATTATCTTCTACCAACGGGTTTTTAGGAGATAAAAAAGATTTGTTCATTGAAGAAGGTGCTCAAATTGAGTTTTCCACATTAAATACCAAAACTGGAAAGATCTATATTGGTAAGAATGCTGAAGTAATGGAAGGTTGCAATCTTCGTGGTCCTATAACTCTTGGGGATGATTCCAAATTCAATTTAGGATCAAAAATTTATGGAGCTACTACCATTGGTCCGCACTGTAAAGTAGGAGGCGAGGTGAATAATATCGTCATCTTCGGATATACGAGTAAAGGACATGAAGGATTTGTAGGAAATTCTGTAATAGGAGAATGGTGTAACTTTGGAGCAGATACCAATTCTTCCAATCTTAAAAATAACTATAGCCATGTTAAGCTATGGAACTATAGAACCAAAGCGTTTGAAGATACCGGCTTACAGTTTGCAGGTCTGATTGTGGGAGACCATTCGAAAACAGCAATCAACACGCAGTTGAATACCGGAACTGTTATTGGGGTTGCCTCTAATATTTTCAAACCAGGTTTTCCACCGAATCTTGTGGAAAACTTTTCATGGGGCGGCTTAAAAGATGATGAAAGATTCAGGTTAGATAAAGTTTACGAAGTAGCAGAAAGAGCAATGGCCCGAAGAAAAGTAGCTTTAACAGAAGAAGATAAGGCTATTTTGAAGCATGTTTTTGAGACGTATTAAAAATGTAAAACCCCTTCAGAATTTCTGAGGGGGGTTATTTTATTAGTAATATTCGATTTTTCTGACCCATTTATATAAATCTTTTCCATTTATATTTTTAATAATTTCTGTCCAGTTTTTTTGCTTATCAAACTTATATTTGAAAATAATTACCGTTGGTTCTGTTTTTTTATCACTGTCATCTAGATGAAATATTTTAGCTATATAGTTATCTTTATATTCAAATCGGATATCATACCAAATAGTATTATTGTAGTGTGTCGTTCTTCTTTCTAATTTTTGATCTTTGGTATAAGCATAAGTGATAGACATAGTTTTTTCATAATTACCATCTTTTTCTTCGGTGATTATTTTACCGTTTCCAAGTATAGTATAATAATGGTACTTTCCATCTCTAATTTCAGTTCTCTGTATTAGATTTCCGGATTTATCATATTCGTATTTCATATGCTTGTTTAAAAATATTTTTTTGTTTTCATAATCAAGTTTATGGTCGAAAGATTTTGATTCAATTACCCTATATTGATTATCATAAATTTTTACACAATTTAGTTTCTTATGATAAATAGAATCTTTAACCTCAGTATAAGAACGCTCACCTACCTTTTTCCAAATATCATTTGTTATTGTAAAAATACTGTCTGTTCTTGTTAGAGTGTCAAATTTAGTTACGTACAGAGGCTTGAAGATTTCAAGATTGCTTATGTATTTTTCCATAGGCTTATCCTTAATTTTGTAGTAAGTTTCTTTAAAGTTTGGAGTTTCATTTTTTCCATTATAAAAGTAATGAAAAGATGATTCTGAGTATTTGTTTTTTCTTTTTTCTTCAATTAACCTATTAAAACTATCAAATGTATAATCATAATCATCAACAATTTCTCCTGATTTGTAATACCATGTTTCTTTCGTTATATTCCGGTCTTTATCATAATAAGTTTCATTATTTATATATCGGCAGAAATCTGTTTCAAACCATGTTCCTCGCATTCTGCTTCTTAGGTTTTTGGGAGTCATGATTACAGCATGACCATATTCACTATCATTACTCAAAAAAGTATATGGTCTTGACTCATTTAGAAAAAGGACATATTCTTTTACGAATTTTGGTTTCCCTAAAATTGAATCTTTTATAACTTGAGAGTTAAAACAAGCAGATAAAAAAATTAAGATAAATAGTATTTGTTTCATATTTCATCATTTGAAAAAGCCTCAGAAGAGGCTCTATTTATTGTTTTGTAAAGATCAGATCCTTTGTTTCGGGAAGGTAAATATTAAGATCTGTCCCTGGAGGACACTTGCTGCTGTCAAGAACAATATCATTATGACAGCTGTGTGGGATTTATTTTTGTTAATATAATTTTTCCCCAACCTACACCACAATTAGTACCTCCATAATATAATAAAAGTTTATTTCCATTATCCTCAACCCACATGCTATAAATGGAGTGTATTAATTGTTGCTCTGGTAAATTCATACCCTGAGTATTTTGAACTACTTGATCTGAAGAATTTTTAATAATATATTTAATAGATAATACATCTTTATAATATTTGTATTGACTACCATCAAAAAGTTTATGAATAATTTTATTAACGAATAACGTTATTTTATTATTCTGATAAGAAGCTTCATAAGTACCAATGAAAGAGTTTAGTTCATTATTAGTATCTTTTAAGTAGGAGTAATTGGGAATTTCTGTATAATCAGTCATTAAAGGATATTCTTGTTGTGCTTTACAAGAAAACACAACAAATATTCCTAGTATTTTAAATAAATTACTCACTATTGTTTTGTGAAAATCAAATCTTTTGTTTCAGGTAGATAAATGTTAATATCTGTTCCGGGTGAACATCTTTTGCTGTCAAGAATAATATCATCTGGACGATATTCCCAGGAAATTTGTGTTGCATTGAGTTTTTTTTAATAAATATCGCCCCATCCTACTCTGCAATTTGTGCCACTATAAATAAATCTCACAGAATTCTGTGATTTTATTTTAGAACTATAAATGTAGATTTTAGAATTATTATTGTTTTTTGTGTCTTGCAAAATAGTTCCTGTTGAATTTTTAACAATATATTTCACGACTAAAGCATCCCTATAAAATTTTTGATTACCATAATTCAATAATTTATCCTCTTCTTTTGTAATAAATAAGGTAATCTCATTGTCCTGGAAATTAGCTTTATAAACACCAATATACGGCGTTAATTCGTTGTTCAAATCTTTCACATGAGCATTTTGAGGGATATTTAACAATCCCGTATTTAATGGTAGAATTTGCGCCTTATAAGATAAAAAACTTATAAAAAAGCTAAAAAGAACGATGCTTCTAGTTATTGCTTTCATATATCATCTTCGCAAAAAGCCTCCGAAGAGGCTCTATTTATTGTTTTGTAAAAATCAAATCCTTTGTTTCGGGAAGGTAAATATTAAGATCTGTTCCTGGAGGACACTTGCTGCTGTCAAGAACAATATCATTGGGTTTATATTGCCATGATAGCTGTGTGGAATTTATTATTTTTAAATAAATATTACCCCATCCAACTCCACAATTAGTACCACCATAATAAAAAATTACTGCATTTTGTGAAGGTCTAGTCTTAGTGCTATATATAGTAAAACGAAGTTGATTTGCTGGTAAATTCATATTCTGCGTATCTTGAAGAACTACTCCAGAAGAATTTTTCACAATATAGTTTATTGATAAAACATCCTGATAATACTTTTTTACATTTAAGTCAAAAAATTTATGATTTTGCAAACTAATCAATAAAGTAATTTCATTACCACCAAAATTTGCTTTATAAGTTCCAATATATGGGGGAAGCTCATTATTTAAGTCTTTTAAATACGAATTATCGGATAGCTTCATATAAGAAGAGTTTAGTGGATATTCTTGAGCTTTACAAGGCAAAAAGCTTATAAAAAGACTAAAAAGTATTGTTGTTTTGATATTTATTGTTTTCATATTTTATTATTTGATTTTATTATGAACAATCTGTTGAAGTTGGCTGATTGCTGCTATCTAGGTTAATATTTTTTACAGAATCTTTTACGGAATCATTACTTTCAATTCTTTGTAGATTAACTTTTCCTGCTAATCCCATATTCTTTAATGTTTCAAAAAAAAGTTTTTCCACACCTAAATTATTAATTGAACCATCACCATTCATATAAGTCATTCCATTTTTTGATTCATCGGTTAAATCACTTTCTGTATCTTTATAAATTTTCACATATGCATCTAAATCACTTTGTGAAAAAGTTTTTAATGCATCATTATAACCTCCATTAAACCAAGCACATAATGCATGCCATTGGGGGCAACCATCCCCATAAATGCATTAGTTGGAACTCCATAGTTTCCTTGTGCTAAAGCAAACTGTAAAAGCTGGTCTATATCCGGAGGAGATAACATAGGTATTCCTGTGGGAGTGTGATTATGATACCCACCTGCATAACCTGTTTTATCTCCAAAGTTTACACTATGATCTCCACCGGGTATCTCACTGGATGGAGTTCCGTCTGCTTTAATTTTATAGCCATTTTCTCCTCCTTTTGTAGATTTTGCTTTTAAAGCATCTATTGCAGGTTTTGTTTTAGTATTATTTATAAGACTTTTTGTCTTATCACAAGGCTCTACGTAAGATGATCCGGTTCCTCCTGGACCGCCACCACCACCAGGGTTTACATCTGGTTTGATACAGTTATTCAGTCCCGTACAGCCACTTTTGGGACCAGTGCCTTTTGGACCACCTTTGGGTGGGGTAATATCAATATTCCCAATATCACAGGCATCATCAGAATCAAAACCACAGCCACCTCCTTTATTGTTCAAACTGTTTTTCAGATTCTGTTTCAGATAAGCCATACTGAATATCTTTAACACTTCATCATAGTAATCGTTTCCGGAATCCAGCTTTCTGAATTCCACTTCAGTCTCTTCATTCCTCAGAATGCCAGCCATTAATCCGCTTACCTGTCCATTCTTTACCATCAGATAAATAATCCAGCGTTCATCATCTTCCAAAAGCATACTCTGGGAATGCAGCCTGAATTCTACATATTCTTCATCACTTTTACCCGGATTTCCCGATTTTATGACAGAAGTTCTTGTATAATGCGTTTTATGAATCCCATCATAGTTTTCCATAAGGGTTTTGAAACCTTTGGCATAATCTATAGGTTCATCATTAAAAGAGGTAAATACCTGAAATTTGTTGGAGTAATATTGTTCTTCTTTAGCAGAAAGATAGTCTTCACCGGTTCTACAAGATTGTAAAGACAGGGCTAAAGCAAACAGCAGCATAAGCCGCGGTGCTAAATTTTTCTTCATAGACATTTGTTTTTTAATTCGTTAAATATAAATATTTTTTATTACATCACAATGTGGAGATTTTTATAATATCATTTTTTTTCTACACTATTGTTTAATACATTAATACCAGCGAAAAAATAGGGTCAATAAATGATTTAGTAATGACTTTATCACATGTAGTGATTCTATCAAAAATAAAAACATCAAAATTTTCAAAGTTTTTTTATTTTTGATGTAATAGATTGTAACGACTGGTTGTCTTACCTATAAGAAACAAAACTCATGACCCAAGAAACTTTCAAGAATACGGTGTTTATTCTCAAAGACGAGATGTATCGTTTTGCGAAGCGATTCGTCATGAGTAGTGATGAGGCAGAAGATGTAGTACAGGATATCATGATAAAACTCTGGCAGAAACGGGAAGAACTGGGGCAATTTGGAAACTTAAAATCCTATGCGCTAAAGTCTGTCCGGAACGAATGCCTGAACCGTCTGAAGCATCACGATGTGAAGATAGGCTTTGCGGATATGCAGCTTCATCGGTCCGAGCTTTACAGTATGGAAGTTGATAACCTTAAGGAACATATTGTAGGATTTATCAATCAGCTCCCGGAAAAACAGAAGCTGGTGATCCACTTGAAAGATGTAGAAGAGTACGAAGTTTCCGAAATTTCTGAAATGCTGGAAATGGAAGAAAATGCAGTAAGGGTAAACCTTATGCGGGCAAGACAAAAAGTAAAAGAACAAATCTCACAACTGATGAGCTATGAAAAAAGATCAATTACAAGATAAATACGACGAAATC
This sequence comes from Chryseobacterium nakagawai, assembly GCF_900637665.1. Lineage (NCBI taxonomy): Bacteria > Pseudomonadati > Bacteroidota > Flavobacteriia > Flavobacteriales > Weeksellaceae > Chryseobacterium > Chryseobacterium nakagawai. Next base: position 5,312,450 of record NZ_LR134386.1, on the reverse strand, counting down.
TTCCGGGATATAAAGGAAGAAAAAATGGAATGGAGTTTTGATGATTTCCTTCAGCAGGCAGAAAATAAAACTTCTGAAGAAAACACAACCCCTATTATTCCATTAGAAGAAAAGAAGAAGCCCTCATTCCCCAAATGGTTCTGGATGGCTGCCAGTGTAATGTTGGTCTTTGGGATCGGATTTTTCCTTAAAAATAATTCAGGAACAGGAGTTCATGACAAGGAAAGTCTGGTGAAAAACGAAGTGTTAAAGCAAAAGTCCGGGTTTATTGAAGAAAATAATAATCACCAGGAACAAGTAGCAGTAAATCATACTGATTCTATTTCAGGAGCCAAAAAAGATTCCATCTTTCAGGATAATCATGTGGCAGAAAAAGATGTTATGGATGAAATCTTACCGAAAAGAGGAAGACTTAAAAAGGAAAGAAGACCAAGATATGCAGATAATTCTGCTTTTAAAAATAAGGCTAAAGATTCTACAGGCTATGAAAATTCTTACGTTATTGTAAACGGGAAAAGAATTGACAATGTAGAAGAAGCGATTAATGTAACAAAATACTCATTCCAGATATTTGCAAATAACGTTAGTGAAAAATTGGCACAGCCTACGGTGGTAGATGATGATTATTAATCAGAATAACAGTTGCCATCATTAACTTAAAAAATAAAATTGACTCATGAAAAAACTATTCATAATATTCGCCCTCGCTTTTTCCCATTTCTTTAATGTATATGGACAAAAAGATAAATTTGACCAACTCTTTGATAAATATCAGGAAGTAGAGGGAGTAACCTCTATTAAGATTGCCAAACCGATGTTCGGCATGCTTAGCAGTCTTAATATTGATGATTCCCAGCTGGATCAGATAAAACCGTTATTGTCAAAAATTAACGGGCTCAAGATTCTTATTACGGAAAATCCAGAGAAAGGAAATACTGCGGAAGGGCGTAAAGTTCAGAGTAACATGTCCCAATTGAGTAAAGATATTTCTTCTTATCTAAAGAATCTGAACTACAACGAAATCATGTCAGTGAATAATGCTGGAGCTAAAGTGAAATTTTTATCCGCAGAAGCTAAAAATGGTATTCTGGATGATCTGTTACTAAGTATTGACGGCGGAAGTGGGGAAAGTATTTTTGTCATGCTTGACGGAAAGCTTTCTATGGACGATGTAAGCAAGATCATTAACTCCAGTGAAACCAAAAAGAATCCAATTTCCAATACAAGAAATAATCTTACTTCAGGTAATAATTCGTCTTATCTTAACGGAGAAGCCAGAAACGTTGGCGATTTTTCAGGAATTCAGGTCAGCACCGGTGTCAATGTAATTTTTAAACAGGAAACACCAACCAGTGTAAAAGTGATTGCAGATGCAGATAAATTAGAATACATTATTACCAAGGTGGAGAATGGTACTTTAAAAATTTATATTGATAATAAAGGAGTAAGAAATCTGAGATTTAAAAACTTAAGTGTCAATGTGTCTTCTCCAAAAATGGACAATATTGATGTGTCATCCGGTTCTAATCTTACTGTTGTAAACTCTATTCAGGAGAAAAATATGAAGATTGATGCTTCATCCGGAGCTAATATTACCGGTGATTTTAAAATCTCAAATGCAGCAAGTATTTCAGTATCGTCAGGGTCCAATATCAGAGCAGGAATTACTGCCGGAAATATTGGGATTAAAAGTTCAAGCGGCTCTAATATGAGTCTGAGTGGAAAAGCAGATTCCGGAACGATAGATATTAGCAGTGGGGCATTATGTAAAGCAGATGATTTGAAATTTACTTATCTTGAAACGGAAGCTACTTCCGGAGGGAATGTTACCGTAAACGTATCGGATAAATTAAAAGTAAGAGCATCTTCAGGAGGATCTGTGAGATATAAAGGAAGACCGGAAATAGAGTCCAACATCAGTAAGACATCAGGGGGATTACTAAGACCAATGGATTAAAATGATTACCATGAAAACGCTCAAAACTATTTTCTTCTCACTTTTGGTAATCGGTACCCTTCAATCCTGTATGGTTTCTGAAAAACCTAATATGGATTTCTTTTCAGATTCCAGATATGATTTTAAAGATGCTAAGTTTACAAGTTTTAATGTACCGTTACTTTTGGCTAAGCCTTATATTAAGAAGGCTTTAAGAGAAGACGGAGAAAGTGAAGAACTTATTAGTCTTATTAAAAAGGTTTCTAAAATAAAGGTTCTTACGGTTGAAAATGGCAGCAAAGAAATGTTGAATGATTATACCAAATTTTTGAATAATAATCGTTATGAAGACTGGGCTACCATAAAACATAATGGCGAAAATGTTAATCTGCGTGTAAAGCAAAAAGGAGAGGCCATTAAAAATATGCTGATCACAGTGAATTCAGATAAAGAACTGGTTTTTGTAGATGTAAAAGGAGATTTTACTCCTGATGATATTTCAAAAATGATTAATGCTGTTTCAGATAAATAATTGATTTCACTTCAAAAATCTTTCTATGGAAAAGCTCATTAAAGAAGTTCGTATGTTAAAAATATATGCAGCTTCGCTTACTGTAGTTTGTGTATTACTTTTTATACTGGCATTTAAAGCCAATCCTTCTGTAGAACGTTTTAAAGAAATAGATGTAGAACGCATCAATATCGTTGAAAAAGATGGAACTTTAAAGATGGTCATCAGTAATAAAGAACGTCAGCATCCGGGAATGGTGAATCATAAAAATATGAATCAGAGAGAAAGGGATGCAGGGTTGATTTTCTTTAATTCATTAGGAGATGAATGTGGGGGACTCGTATATGATGCTGATGAAAAAGGATCAGGAATGGTATATTCAATAGATCAGAGAAATACAGATCAGATCATGCAGCTCCAGTATCTTGAAGAAACCGGAAAAGATAAAAAAAGAGTGTACGGCCTAAAACTTTGGGATCGTCCGGATGATTTCCCTTTGGAAGCTATTATTAAGTTTGAGGATTCCCTGAAAAAGCTCAATGATCCTGTTGCCAGTAAAAAAAGCATACGCAATGCTTAGAGAACAAGGCAGGTTAACCAATGAACGATTTTTTGCAGGGAAAACAGCAAACGGAGATGTTGGAGTTTTTATCCGTGATACCAAAGGAAAAGTAAGGTTAAAATTATATGTAGATAAAAATAATCAGACCCATATTGAGAATCTGGATGAGAATGGGAATCTTGTAAAATAATTGTTATTGATCAAAATATTGATCCCAGACAAGTAGTTTCAGACATACTAAATTTATTTTGTGAAGGAAAACCGTTCTTAAAAAGGGCGGTTTTTCGATTTAACTTATTGATTATTAATTTTTATTTAAACTATTAAAAATGATTTTCATATGTCAGTAAAATAACCTAATTTTGCAAAGAAAGTAAAGATGTCTATTCATAACAAAATTGTAGAGACAGCCATCACTTTCGATGACGTTCTTCTAGTCCCTTCTTATTCAGAAGTTTTACCTAACCAGGTTTCATTAAAATCAAGACTTACCGACAAAATCACGCTGAATGTTCCGATAGTTTCCGCTGCAATGGACACTGTTACTGAAGGTGATTTAGCAATTGCCCTGGCAAGAGTTGGAGGCTTAGGCTTTATCCACAAAAACATGACGATTGCCGAGCAGGCAGCACAGGTAAACCGTGTAAAACGTTCCGAAAACGGAATGATCTCAGATCCGGTTACCCTTTCAAAAGACCACACTTTAGGACAGGCTAAGGAGATGATGGCTCAGTTCAAAATCTCAGGGCTTCCTGTTGTGGATGCTGATAATGTTCTTATCGGAATTATTACCAACAGAGATGTAAAATATCAGGAAGATCTTGATATGAAAGTGGAGGAGATCATGACCAAAGAAAACCTGATCACTTCAGACAAAGATACCAACCTTGAAAAAGCAAAAGAAATTCTTCTTAGAAGTAGAGTTGAAAAATTGCCTATCGTAGATAAGGATAATAAGCTTGTAGGTTTAATTACGATTAAAGATATCGATAATCAACTTGAATATCCCAATGCCAACAAAGACCAAAACGGTCGTCTTATTGTGGGGGCTGGAGTTGGAGTTGGAGAAGATACTTTAGACAGAATTGAAGCTTTAGTACAGGCTGGAGTGGATATTATTGCAATTGATTCTGCTCACGGACATTCTAAAGGTGTTTTAGATAAAATTTCTGAGATCAGAAAGGCCTATCCAAACTTAGATATCGTAGGAGGAAATATTGTAACCGCTGAAGCGGCTGCAGATCTAATCAAAGCAGGAGCTAACGTTCTTAAAGTAGGGGTTGGCCCAGGTTCTATCTGTACAACAAGAGTGGTTGCCGGAGTTGGAGTTCCTCAGTTATCCGCTATTTACAATGTATACGAATATGCTAAATCTCAAAACGTAACAGTAATTGCTGACGGTGGAATCAAGCTTTCAGGAGATATTGTAAAAGCTATTGCAAGTGGAGCAGGAGCAGTAATGCTAGGTTCTCTTTTAGCTGGTACTGACGAGGCACCGGGAGACGAAATTATTTTCCAGGGAAGAAAATTCAAGTCTTACCAAGGAATGGGAAGTCTTTCTGCAATGAAGAGAGGTGGAAAAGAAAGATATTTCCAGAGTGAAGCTAAGAAATTCGTTCCTGAAGGAATTGAAGGAAGAGTTCCGCACAAAGGGAAATTAGAAGATGTGATCTTCCAGTTAACCGGAGGCTTAAGAGCAGGTATGGGATATTGTGGTGCTAAAGATATTGAGACTTTACAGAAAGATTCCAAATTGGTAATGATTACAGGAAGCGGATTGAAGGAGTCACATCCGCACGATGTGATTATCACTCAGGAAGCTCCAAACTATTCTTTATAAAGAATTTTAATCATAGAAACAGAAGCCGCACATTTGTGCGGCTTTTTTTATATTCAGATTCCTGAGTTTATCTTTTAAAGGATTTTTAAATTTCTAATCAAAGTAAGTAATTTATTTAATTAGTGCTAAATAAGCTTTGATTCTTTTTGGAAATAAATATTTAAAATTATGTAACAAAAATATATGTTTTCCGACTAACTATTGTGATTTTAAAAATATGTTTGTTTTTTATGTGTAGAAAATGAATATAACTGATTACAATGTGATTGAAATCTAAAATTTAAAAACCTATTTAAAAATTATAGAAATGAAGAAAACTTTCCTTTATGGAGCAGCATTATTTTCGCTTTCGTTAACAGCTCAGCAGCACCAACGAATTTGTGGATTTGAAGAAACTTTAAAACAACAGGACAGGTTGGCTCCTGGTTTAAGACAAGCCTTTGATAAGATTGTAAAGAAAATTGAAAATGAAAGAATAGCAAATCCTACTTCTGGAGTTAACAAAACGGTAAATGGAGTTTATGAAATTCCAGTGGTAGTTCATGTTATTGAGGGAGATAATTCACAATTTAAAAGAACAGATGTTGAGATTCAAGCATGGCTAGACAGAGCTAATCAAATGTATGCGGGAACTTATGCATGGCCTGCTGGGAGTGTACCTCCAGATTTTGGTACTTCAGCTGTTTTTCCCATTAAATTGGTTCTTGCAAAGAGATCTCCAAACTGTACTGCAACAACAGGTATCGTAAGATATAGCGGAAGTTCTCTGCCTAATTATAATACATCAGGTATGGCTTACCAGACAAATTCAGGGGCTACACGAAATGCGATTAAGGCATTGGCTCCCCATTGGTCAGAAAGTTCTTATTTTAATATTTATGTAATCACTCAATTTGATGGGGATCCAACGCCTAATGCCGGGTTAATGGGATTTGCAGCGTTCCCTAATAATTCTGATGCAAACTACGAATCGTTTATGAAAGCAGGCGTTGTAACGAATGCTGATGATACAACGTTTGCACACGAATTTGGACATGCAATGGGATTATATCATACATTCGAGGGTGGTCAATACGATGCTGCTCCAGGAGCAGCAAATTACTGTCCTCCTACTACGGCGGCAGGTTGTGCAGAAGATAATGATATGGTATGTGATACAGAAAGATCAGGAAGTGGTTACTTGGCATGGCCGGTTCCTACCAACTCTCAATTGAATACATGTACAAATGCCAATTACCAAGGAGTTCAGTATAATATGATGAATTACTCTAATTCTACTGCTCAAAAATTCACTGCAGGACAAGGGCAGAGAATTGAGGATCTATTTATGTTAATTAGAAGCAGTTTAACAACTTCTAAAGGAGCTACAGCCCTTCCGGCAACATCTGTTTCAAATACACCTATTGCTGCAATATGTAACCCTACAGGAGTAGATAACCCTAGTGGGAATAACTCATACCTTGCTGGACCTACCTCTGTGAAGTTGGGGCAGATTAATAATTCATCTGCGGCTTCTTGGGGTGGAGATCCTAGATTTTATATAGATTATACAGCTAGCGGATGCCTTACGAATTCTTATACACCATTGGTAGTAGGGCAGCAGCAATCAATAGAAGTTGGATTTTTACAGGGAATTGATGAAAATCAATCAATAAGAGTATGGATTGACTATAATAACAATGGAAATTTTGAAGCAAATGAATTGGTGGCTTCAGGTGATAATGTTTTAGCAAATGCCCAAGGTTATGGAACTTTTACAGCTAACTTTACTCCTCCGGCAAATGCAACAATGGATACGCCTCTTCGTATGAGAGTTTTAGCTGATGCATTTGGACCATTTACTGCTTGTGGACAATTAGGTGTTGGACAAATAGAAGATTATTCTGTGAGATTGGTGCAAAACCTTGCAACAAACGAAGTAAAAACAGCAGATAAGGGTGACCTGGTTGTTTATCCTAATCCGGTTGCTACTGGAGATAAGATTTTCATTAAAGCCAAAAATGGAAAGAATCTTAAAGTTTCAATTTCTGATATGGCTGGAAGATTAGTTGCTAGCCCCGCTGTTTCTGAAGAAGGAAATGGGGTTTATAAAGTAAACCAACAACTTGAAAAAGGAGTTTATATGATTCAGGTTTCTAATGGAAAAGACAGTAAAGCGTCTAAACTGATTATTAAATAATTTTAGCAAATTAATTAAATAAATAAAAATGTCCCCATGTAAATGGGGGCATTTTTTATTTTAATTTTTTATAACTGAATCTACGTTTGATAACCGAATTCAAAAATTTCCCCTTGGATGATGCCTTACCAAAGTCTTCAGCAATATGGGAAGGAACCTTAAAATAATCATACACCGCTCCGGACTGATAGAAAATTCTTATTATTTCAGTTTCCGGAAAATAGATAAAATGATTGATAACACTGGATGGCATATTCTATTTCCAGCAAAAAATATTCCCTAAAAATGAAACAAAAAGGCTTCCGGAAATTTCGAAAGCCATTATTAATTTTAGTAAGAAATACTATTTTATTTTTTCACGAATTTAAATTCGTGAGACTGGAATCCCCGTGTCGTAATTTTTAATACATAAACCCCTGAACTAAGTTGTGAAACATCAACGTTAGAATCAAACATTTCAGATTTTACAAGACGTCCGTCAATATTGTAAATCTGAACCATCTGCCCATCATTAATTCCTGAAATACGGATAAAGTCAGAAACCGGATTAGGGAAAATTTGGATCTTGTTTTTTACCATTTCCAGTGTTCCTAGTGTAGGCCCTTGTATATCTCCAGTCATTACAGAATTATTAGGAGTAAGGTTTCCTCCACATAGAGAAGTAGTGATTACCGTATTTTCAATCCATGTTCCTACATTATTGCCAGGGGGGATAGGAAGAGAATTATTACCTGCAGAATTATAATAAATTAAATAAGGTGTGGTAAAAGTTCCGTTCCCTTCATCACCAAGGAATTCCCATCTCGTAAGCGCATTGTTCCATTGAATTTTAAATTCACAGTTTCCCAATCCACCACAAGGTTGCTGATCATTAATAGGGGTTGTCATATAGATGTTTTTGTTAAATGCATCTACTCCTGTTTTGTTGAAAATGAAATTCTGATCGTCAAACAGATTATGACACCCATTAAAGGTAATCGTCTGGGCTGAAGCTGAGCTTGAAAATACCAGACATAATAAGTAAAGGTATTTCATGATAGTTAATTGTGTGAAGGAAAAATACCGTTGAGTGCAATAATGCATTTTAATGTGAGAAATGGCTGCCTGTTTTCGTGAGCCTGATTGCCTCCTGTATTGTTTAGCATTGTGCTTTTCATCGTAGTATCTGTTGTTGTATCTGAATATTCTTTATCCAGTATCTTCGTGTTGGCAGGAAGACTTCCTGTGGGAATATTTTGATTTCCTTCAGCTGTTACAGCATTTACAGTATGGTTGTGAGCCGGCATTTGTGCAACAGTTAGGGTTACACTTTCCACGCCTCCGGTTTGCCCAATAGTATAATTTGTAGGTCCTCCGGGAGCCTGTCCGTTATGAACAAGTACTCTTCCTCTCATATCAGGCAATGCGAAGGTTGTAATTCCATCTCCTCCGTAAGTAGTTCCCAGGAGAGAAAAAAGAGCTTGGTTTTGCGCAATTGACATCGTTTGTCCATTGCATTCGGCCCATCCATTCGGGGCAAAATTATAGGGTACAAATGCAATTTGTCCTAGAAAAGGTTCTGATCCTTGAGCTTTTAATGCAGGGGAAAATACACCGCAGATAAGCAGTATCCATGTGAAAAGTAAATTTTTCATGATAATTGATTTTTACTAGTATAAATTTAAAAAGAAAAACCCTTTCAGATTGAACTAAAAGGGTTGAATTTATTAATGGATTTTGCTATTTCTATAGATATTTTCTCTAGGAATTCAGTAAATCATGATAATTGATAATGTGCAAATGTCCTTCTTCTTTGATACTGACCTCTAATTGATGTTTGCTTGCTATATCATAAATTTCTTTTGGAGACATGCTTCCTTTTTTACTAAGGATTATACTCATATTTTTAAGGAGATCAAGATGTAAGATCAGGTCTTCTCTTGTTTTTTGTACTAATTCCTGCATCAGTGTTTCTATTCTTTCATCAGTGATATGCTGCTGCATACGGTGAGGATAAGCTTCAAGATTATATGCCGCCTGATACTTTTCCTCAAAACCATATTTTCTGATAAAATCAATGGCAAGGCTTGTTGCCTGGTCTCTGTCATGACTTCTGCCGATGCTTGCATGCTGGTTTCCGAAGATAATTTCTTCGGCAATTCCTCCAGCAAGATAGATTTTGATTTTGTTCAGAAGACTTTCTTTTGTGTCATGGATCTGGTGTGGAAAAGTAAAACCTGCTGCATAACTGCTTGCTACCTTACTTTTAAGCTGTAACGGGGCAAAACCTGTATATAGCATATAAGTAACGGCATGTCCGCATTCATGAACACTGATATTGGCCACAGCATCCTGTTGGTTGGCTTGTCTTATGCTGTCGATTCTTCCCATATAAGGAATTTCAATAGTTCTGATACCAACCTTTGCGGTAATCATCTTTTTATCCTGAAGATAATCAATTTCAATATTTTTATCTTCATGGATAATGGCTTCAAAGAGAAATTTACTGAGATTAGTATCCAGAATATCCACTACACTGCTGAATACAGGACGTACTCCCTGAACCGGAAAAACTCCGTTTCTGTAGATCAGTTCATTGATGGCTTTATTTATTTTTAAAGACACTCCGAACTTCGTTTTTGTTTTATGTTTCAGATTATTGATTTCCCGTTGAATCAGGTTATGAAAGTCCTCGGTTTTTAATGAAAAATAGATTAGGTGAATATTCCCAAATCTGGCTACCTGTTCAGGGCGGAATTTTCTAGCTAATGCATTTTTTATGTCAACCATAGTTATTTTTTTGGTGAATGCATGGTAAATATTGGCATCCACATCTGCTTCACTGGTCTCTTTTGACATCTGAAAAGCTTCATCCAGGTTTCCACTGATAATAATAAGCATTTTGCTGTAATCCACAGGCTCATAGATCTTCTTTTCTTTCTGTTTTTTGCGGATCAGTTTAATCATGTCTTCCTCTTTCATATCAATGATACTCATGACATCATCATCCATGCTGAGGTATTTTTTTAACTCCTTTGCATCCCACAGGTTCAGATACGGATTTTCATCCAGTTCTGTTTCTCCGCTCAGCTTTCGTCTGTCATTTTCTTTTTTGCGGAATAGATAGGAGAATAAGTAATGTTCAAGATCTTCCTTCTCTCTTTTACTTAAACGTCCATCACTTAAAAGTTCCCAGAAATCCGTGAACTTCGTTTGTGGAACCGGAATGCCATCCGGATCTATAGTATTGAAACGCTGGATCTCATCAAAAAGAGCGATGCTTGGCTTTTCATCACTTAGTCCATTACTTTGTAAGATATCTGAAACACTTTTGCTCCAGGATGTTTCATCCGTATTGCTTAATTCAATTTCCACAAAACGATTTTGAAAATCAAGAAAACGGACCATCTTTCTCACCAGGTCTGTTTTTCCTACTCCGGTCATTCCCCATAAATTGATTACCACGGGGCGGGTTAGGATTTCAGGCATCAGATACCAGATCTGAATATATTCCATGATATCATCGATGATTTTATCTATACCGATAAATTCTTTTTTCAGATAAGCTTTACAATCGTCCAGCTTTTTCTTTTTCTTCCGGATTTCTTCTTTATCAATAATCATGGATGAAAAATACATTATTTTTTTAGATTATCCTTGAAATCCTCAACTCTGAAATCGGTTAGAGCATTTCCCTTTTCAATTTTTTCCTTAGAATAGAGTCTGAAATCGTTTTCTGTTTTTTCTAAAAGATAATCGTAAGGTCCTACATGAGAGATCAGTTTTACCAGAACCGGAGAAATTTCAAGACAAATGAAAAGTCCCATGATAAAGGTGGCTGCCAATCCTATGATTGCAGAATTTTTACCTAATTCATCCAAAGCCTGAAGTCGGGCTGCAAACCCATTAAATTTATCTTCAAAGGTTTCTGTAGACTTTCTTTCAGTTTCAAGGTTGGTATATACTTTTGATATTTCTTTATCCAGATACTCCAGTCTAGGCGCTACCTGTTTCTGATAATTTTCAAGATCCTGTCTGCGTTGCTCCTTCAATTGCTGTTTACGTTTGGCATTAGGTCCATATCCTTCCTTTCCACTGGTTAAACCAGACTCTTTTCCCAGAATTTCTTTTTCAAGTTCTACAGATGCAGAATCGTATGATTGTTGATATAAAGCCGCTTTTTCCGCGATCTGTTTTTTCTCCGTTTCAAAAGGACCACTTTGCTGAAGAATTCTTCCGGTCATTTCACCCTGAAGTTGTTTTTTATTTCTTTGAATAATTGTGTTCAATTGTTTATTTACCTCCTTTTCAAAAATTTTAAGCTCTAAAGGTTTTGAAATAATAATCCCCAGGAATGTGGCGAGGATTAAACGGGGGATAGACATCAGAATCTGATTCCACCATGTTCCGGTTTTTTTGATGGAAGAAACAATATATCGGTCAAGGTTAAAAATCATTAATCCCCACAGAATTCCAAATCCTATGGATGTCCATAGATCATCAAATACTGTATACATGGCATATCCAGCAGATAAAGTAGCAAATACTGCTGTGAAAAGTACAACTCCCCCAATACCGGAAAACTTATTCCATTCACTTGGGGTCTTTCTTAAAATATGGATGTTCCCGCCGGAACACACCATCAGAAACTTCTGGAACCAATTTATTGTATGATTCGGTTGATTTATAGTTTGTTGGTTTGTTTTCATCTTAGAAAATTTATACAAATGTAGTATTAAAAATCATACCAATGTAAAAGATAGTATTATGTTTTACCAAGTAATTTAATCTTTGACCTTCTATAACTTACTAAAATTGTGTTTTAATTATTTAAAAATGATTAGTTTGAATTCCCTATGCTAAAATTTGTACTGAAAATCTCAGGACCAGGGATGTTTAGATAATGTTTATCTGACTGGTATTTTACCTAATTACGAATGAGGAAGAACTAAAAGGATTTATTGTATGTAGATAATATACAGGAATTATTACTTGTTCCCAAGACTTATGGTTTGATAATAAGAATCCGGTTGGAGGATTTTTTAAGTAGGATGAAGAATGTTTTTACCTTTATGTTGCAAAGTTTAGTGGCTGTCCTGTAAACAGTGAAGCATTTTTCATCAGACTTAATAAGAAGAAAGGCATTTTTGAATCTCATACTCAAGCAGTATACTATAAAAAGATACAAGTTTTATCCTATAAATATTTCTTTGGAACCATTCAAAAATATTTACTTTAACCTATCCGGATTCTGCTTCAAAAAACTATCCCAGCCAGAATAGGACTTGGTATCCGTTATTGTTCCGGAATTAAAATGATGACATACAGCAACAGCAAGGCCATCAGATGCATCTAAATATTTGGTAGGGAATTCCTTTAGATTAAGTAGATTTTGAAGCATTCCTGCTACCTGTTCTTTGCTGGCATTTCCATTTCCGGTGATAGCCATTTTAATCTTCTTGGGAGAATATTCAGTAATCGGAACGTTACGGTATAAGCTGGCCGCCATGGCGACGCCCTGTGCACGTCCCAATTTCAACATACTTTGTACGTTTTTTCCAAAGAAAGGAGCTTCCAGGGCTACTTCATCAGGATGATATTCATCAATGAGGGCTAATGTCTTTTCGAAAATATATTTTAGTTTAGTCTCATGGTTCGGATATTTTTTCAGGATCAGTTCATGAATAGAAACCATCTCCATTTTACCCTTTTTAACGGAAATAAGACCAAATCCCATAATAGTTGTTCCGGGATCAATACCTAAAATTATCTTCTCTGCAATCATTGGGTCAAAGATAAGGCTTTATAAAATAATATTGGGATAAGAGACTGAAAGATGATAGATCATGGAAGAAAAATATTAATTATAAAAGTATTGAAATTACAGTACTTTTATAAAAGACTTTTCTGCAATAGGAACCCAACTTCCATCATGACGGAGAAGTAAAATTTTGTCAACTAAGAACTTCGTTTTGTACTCTTTGTGCTGATATTTTTCCCAAGCTCTAAGATAATTTTCCCAGGTCAAATCTCTGTATCCCACAGTCATATGAGGTGTAAAGGAATATTTTGAAAAGTTAAATTGCTGTTTTACTCTGTTATGAAGATCTGCTAAATGGACATTGTCTTCAGGGTGTACAAAGATTACTGGATTTTTGGAATTGGGAAAACTTCCGAATCCATTCAATTCAATTTCAAATGGAAGAAGGTGAGTGTTAATCTTTTGAAAGGCAATGTGAATGTCTTCTTCCAATTCCAGTTCTCTGGAGAAAGGTGGGAAAAGAGTAATATGCGCCTCATTTTTTAGAGCCTTAGAATTACCATAAGAAATTACCATATCCTTTTTAAAAACCTTGATCTCCTCAATGATTTCTTTAGGGGGGTAAACTGCTATGAAGTACATCTTTTTCATAAAGCAAAATAAAAAAATTAAAATAAATTTTAATACATAAGAAAATTATGCATATATTTGCAATGTATTGAAACAACACCATGAAAAAAAACAGTCTTTATAAAGGTACTTTACAGAACATTATTTTGAAGCTGCTTTCAAAAGAAGTTAAAATGTATGGTTACCAAATTACTCAAAGAGCAAAGGAGCTTACCCAAGGTGAGCTCGAAATGACAGAAGGAGCACTTTATCCGTTACTGCATAAGCTAGAGGGTGATGGAATGATTACTTCAGAAATTCAGAAAATAAACGGAAGGGACCGTAAATATTATCTGCTCACTGAAAAAGGAAAAAAGCAACAGGCAGAGCAGGAGAGCGAAATGAAAAGCTATCTGGTAAATCTTCAATCTATATTTAGTATATAATGAATACCCTGCAGGAAAACAAAATTACAGACTATCTTGTTTCCCAGAATCTTTCACTGGATATACAGATAGAAATTAAGGATCATATGATCCATCAGATTATGGATCTGCAGCTGGAGGAAAATCTTAGTTTTGAAGATGCTTTTTCCAGAGTAAAGGAATCATGGAAAGGCGAATTTGTCACCACAAATTATTGGATGTTTTTTCGGGAACCTATTCCAATAATTGCAAAAAAAGTGATTCGTGAAAAGTACAACAGGTTGTTGAAGAAATCTTTTTTGATCGGGCTTTTGTTTTTAGGCGTTAATATCCTGTTGATCTACCTGGCCAACACTGCAAATATTTACAGCATCCTTTTTAAAGGATTGAACGGAATGTTTTTATTAGCATTGGCAACAGTATGGGTCCTGAATTTTAAAATCCGCCAATATATGAAACCGGATTTTAAATATAAAGGTAAATGCCTATATACAATGTATCAGCAAAATATGGGATTAATGTTTTTGTGTGCATTGTCAATGCTTCAAATGATAATGAGGGATGGACATTATGCTTATCAGTTTTTCAGAGAACAGGATTATACAGCTAATTTTATGATGATGATTACTTTACTGATCCCTTTTTTGTTGCAGACCGGAGTCATTTTTACATTGCTTAACTTTTATGAACATAAAAAAAATCTGCTGAAAATGCATGATTTTCTTACCCCTACTACTGATCGTCAGTAAACATATTAACTTAAAAAATTAAAAACTAATAACCATTTTTATATGATTACTCTTACACAGGAAAAACAAATACAGCAGTATCTTTTGTCAAAGAAGCTGAATCACAAATTATTTATTGAAATTAAAGACCACTTTATTCAGCAGATTTCCACACTTATGGAAGAACAGCAATCAAACTTTGATGAGGCTTTTCAGAATACAAAAATAAGCTGGAAGCAAGAGTTGGAAGCTGTAAAAGCAGATTTATTTTCATTCCGAAAGATTACAAAAATTGAAAAAGAAATACTTCAAAAAAGATTCAAAAATATTATGTTGTATGCTCTTGTTTTTGCGTTGATTCTTTTCAGCTTCATATTTACTGTGAGTGTATCAAATGTATTTATGTATTCCGAAATTGCATTAATAGGAGCTATGATTTTACTCTTAGCCTATAATATAATCTTCAGAAAAATGAGGCTGTATCATTATGTACAACTGAGCTTTCACCCTTTGATCTTGAAGAATGCTTTGGCTGGTATTGTACTTTTCACCTCTGTCTATTTTCTTTATGATAATATGATGGTCGTAGGAAGTGGAATCATGAAATTTTTCTTTTCATATGCTATGGCAGTAAAAATTCAGCTTCTGTATTACAAGGCACGAAAAACTAGTGTCCTGATCTAAGCTGAGTAAGAGTGTTTTCAAGATGATCGGTAATCTTTTTTACTTCAATATGTGGTTTGAAGATCATGCCTTTCCCTTTTTCTTCATCTGCAATATTAGATAGAATAATAACTGAAGTCTTTGTTTCAGGATAGTAGATATTCAGGGAAGGAGAGCCTTTTACATACCCACTGTGAAAATAAGAATTGGGCTTGCCAATGTTCAACATGATTCCATAGGCATAGCCCATTTTTCCAAAGATGGCATGGCGTCTTTCTGCACTTTTTGCCATAAAGAGTTTAAGCGTTTCCGGTTTCAGAAGCTTTCCTCCATATAGTGCATTATTCCATGTATGAAGATCCTGAATGGTAGAAAGAATTCCTCCGGCAGGAGTTCCTATTTCTTTTCCACCTAATCTTTTAGGCATATTGGGAACTTCCTGAAATTTATTTGCGCTTCCAAGATAGGCTGATGCAAAATTAGACCCTCTAAAAATATCTCCGGTTGAAGATTGAGTCATTCCTGCCTTTTTAAACTGTTCTAATGCATTGTCATCGTATGATTTTCCGGATACGGTTTCTACAATTTTCCCTAATGCATTAAATCCATCATTGGAGTAATAGAAATCAGTTCCACTTTTAAACATCAGTTTTCCCCCCATCATATTCAGTCCGGAAGTATGGTTCAGAAGTTGATGAATCGTAATATTTTCATATTCCTTGATTTGGAATTCCTTTAGATATTTGGAAACTTTATCTGTAACATTTAATTTTCCCTGTTCCATCTGAAGTAATATCATAACAGCAGTGAATTGTTTGCTTACAGATCCTATGGCGAAGATGGTATTACTGTTAATCTTAGCTTTTCTCTTAAAATCAGAATATCCGTTTTCTTTTCTGTAAAGAGGAAGGGAATCCTTGAAAATCGCAATGCTTCCGTTGAAATGATATTTTTTGAATACAGTATCAATCTGCTGTTCCAAAAGTGTTTTCTGAAAAGCAGTAATGGTGGAATCAATAATGGCTTTTTTATCAACAGGCGGTGGTGGGGTTTCTGTTTTACATGATAATAAAAAACAAAAGGGAAGAAGGAACATTAAATTTTTGATCACGGGTGTTTATTTTTTGAAATTAAAATTGGTACTCTTAAAGATACTAAAGTTTTTAAGAGCGTTGTAAGATGCAAAATGCATGCTAAGAAGGGATATTTAAAGTAATTAATGTACATTTAATGGTTCTTTGAAGACTATTCAATACATTTGAACAGATTATATTTAATCCCTAAATCATGAAAGAGCATTTGAATAACGATTCAGTGAACATAAGCCATCTATTGGACATTATAAAAAAGCAAGGAACTGAATATCTGAAAAGCATGTCAGACAGACCTACCTCCATCAATAACGCTCTTATACCGGAAATAATGAATCTTCCGGAATATGGTTATGGAACAGAGGAGGTCATAAAGATTTTCAACGAAAGATTTGAACCTATCATGGTAGCTTCATCAGGACCAAGATATCTGGGATTTGTAACTGGAGGTTCTACACCAGCATCTATTGCAGGAGATTGGCTGACTACCATCTATGACCAAAATACCCAATCAACAAAAGGACAGGGTGATATTTCAGCGAATGTAGAAATGGAAACAATTAAACTTCTTCTTGAATTGTTGGAACTTCCCAAACATTTTTTAGGTGGCTTTGTAACTGGAGCAACGATGTCTAATTTTACCTGTCTGGCAGTTGCTCGCCAATGGTTAGGAAAAGAAAAAGGAAAAGACTTTGCGAAAGAAGGCGTTTCTGAAACAATCAAAGTGCTTACAGCAACTCCTCATTCATCGTCCATAAAGTCATTGTCTCTTTTAGGAATGGGCAGCAATAATATTATCAAAATTAAAACAGATGGAAATGATCGTGAAGCTATTTCTATTAAAGATCTGGAAGAACATATCCTAAAACTGAATCATGAACCATTTATACTGATTTCAAGTGGTGGAACAGTAAATACTGTGGACTTTGATGATTTTATGGAGATCAAAAAATTAAAGGAAAAATATAAGTTCTGGTGGCACATTGATGCAGCTTTTGGAGGTTTTGCAGCTTGTTCCGAACACTATAAACATCTTGTAGAAGGTTGGGAATATGCAGACAGTATTACGATTGACTGTCATAAATGGCTGAATGTTCCTTATGAAAATGCCCTATTTCTGGTGAAAGAACAATATAATATTTTGCAGATAGAAACTTTTCAGAATTCAAATGCTCCTTATTTGGGTGATCCATTGAACAATTTCAGCTATTTAAATTTTCTTCCTGAGAACTCAAGACGACTAAAAGCTCTTCCGGCATGGTTTTCTTTAATGGCCTATGGAAAAGAAGGTTATAAAGATATTGTCGAAAATAACGTTTCGCTGGCCAGAAACCTCGGAAGACTGATTGAAAATAGTAGTGATTTTAAACTCTTAGCCCCGGTTCGCCTCAATACAGTATGCTTCACCCTCAAAGATGACAAAAAACAGGATGAAGTAGAGAGATTTCTTGAAATACTGAATAGTACTGGAAAAGTTTTTATGACTCCCACTTTCTATAATCAGCGTAAAGGGATCAGAGCTGCTTTTGTCAACTGGAAAACCACAGAAACAGATGTTCAGTTGATCTTTGAAACCATGAACAGTATCATTACACAGTTAAAATAAATTTTTAATACCACGAATACACGAATTTTTTAATTGTGTTTTCATCGCTAAGGTATCCTGCTGAGTTATTTAATGATTATTCTCCATTGGTAATAATCAAAGTATTCTAAGCATTTTTATTCGTGCATTCGTGGCAAAAATATTGCTGATTTATTTTGGAATCAGGTCGCAGAACCAGAAAATATAGTCTTCATTCCCGTCTTCCGGATTGGTTTTCGGTTTAGGGTACGTTTTTTTTACTGTTTCTCCAATTTCAAATTGAACGGGACTTCTAAAAATAGGCCCATCAAAAGTAAACGTATGAAATTCCCCATTTTCTCCACAGGGATCTACATTGTCAGGGAGATCATCAAGAAATTGCTGGTCAATGATTCTTCCAGCAAAGCTTTTATCCAGATAAGTACCATTCACACAGGTGACAATGGTTTTAAATCCTAAATGTAAAAATTCCCGGATAAGGTCGGAGGTGTTTTGTTTCCAAAGAGGGAATACAGCCTGCATCCCAATGATATTTAATTGTTTTTCCCTGTATTGGCGAAGATTTTCCAGAAAAATATCCCCAAAAATAGAATGGGTAATACCCTGAGCCTGTATTTCTGCCATTGTTGTATTCATGATTTCCTGATATTCCTCCATTGAAGGTTCTTTTGGAAGTTCCATTTTAGTAAGGGGAATGCCCAAGAGGGAAGCTTGCTGTTCCAAAAGAAGAACATGAACGCCATGCATGGAAATTCTTTGAAATTCTCTATTAATACTGGTTAATAGAGTACATACTTCATATTGATTTTCCTGTAAGGTTTTGTGAAGAGCTAATGCAGAATCTTTTCCGCTGCTCCAGTTGAATAAGGCTTTAAGCTTCATTAGCTATTTTTAAAAATGTATTTTTTTCAAATTTACAATACTTATGATGAAAACAAGTATAAGATAAGCAGGCGGTACATAAAATAAAAAGCTTCTTTAAATAGTTTTTCATAATGATTGTTTTAGTGGTGGTTAGAGGAGACGCTTATTTTCGATAGGATACGATAGCTCCGTTTTCAAAGTAATAATCATCACCCAAAAGTTCCTCAGCATAGATTTCAGGTAGAAAATAGGAGTCGATCTTATTTTCTTGCTGGTATTGTTCAAACTCTTTTTTGGTGATCTCCTCTCCATCCAGAAAATAAATGAAGTCTTTATTTTTAGGATTAAAAGAGAACTTCTTTGCCTGGTCCAGATTGAGATTCAGACTTCCATCTTCCTTAATATTTCTCTTATTGACCAGAAGAAAAGATTTGTTGTCATTCAGAACTCCATTTTGAGAATCTGTTCCTTCAAAAATGAATATATTGCTCATCCTGACATTCTCTGCAGGAATATTGATCTGATTTTTTGAAAAAGAACTGGATCTGAACCTTTTAAAAGGAGTAAGAATTGTAATAAACTGATATTCGATGAGGTTTCCAGTATTTCCTGAAGGCTTTATGTTCAAATTTCTGGTGATTACTGATTCAGGATACTCAAATCCCTCATCATTTGGTCTGTGGGCAACCATAATCATTCCCTGAATCTCACGAGCTTCTAAAGTATCACGTTTCTGCTTTTGTGCGTTAAGGTTTGAGGTAAATAAAATAGAAAGAAAGATTCCTCCTGCAATTTTTCTAAAAGGCAGCTGAAAAAAAGGGTATAGAACTTCTGATTTTTCTTCCGGAATATATAATCGATGGGGTTGGATTCTTCCACAAACAGAAGTGTTGGATTCTAAAAATTCCTTAATTTCATCATCTGTTGTATTTTCAAGGTCATATACTTTCTTTGCACACAGATCACAAAAGCTTCCACCGGGAATCTCCTGCATATTTTCCCGGGCAGCAGAGCAAGGCTCTTTAATTTGAAATTCCTTTTTCATGAGGATTAGTTTTGTCAGATTAAAAATACAAAAAAACCTCAAAGAAATTCCTTGAGGTTTTTAATTTATAGTTCTTGTAGTCAGTGGTCTACTTACATATTTCTTCTGTATTTACCACCCACTTCAAATAAAGCATTGGTGATTTGCCCCAAAGAGCAGAATTTAACTGCATCAATCATTACTTCAAATAAGTTCTGCTGGTTGATAGCGGCATGTTGAAGCTTTCTCAACGCTTCTTCAGATTTTTCTTCATTAGCTTTCTGGAAATTGTGAAGAGATTCAATCTGTGCCTGTTTTTCTTCTTCAGTAGAACGGATAACCTCTCCCGGGAGTACGGTTGGGGAACCGTCTTTTCCAAGGAATGTGTTCACTCCAATGATTGGATATTCTCCGGTGTGCTTCAACCATTCATAATGCATAGATTCTTCCTGGATCTTAGAACGCTGGTACATCGTTTCCATGGCACCAAGAACACCTCCTCTTTCTGTAATTCTATCGAATTCGGCATAAACAGCTTCTTCTACAAGATCAGTCAGTTCTTCAATGATGAACGATCCCTGAAGTGGGTTTTCATTCTTTGCTAAACCTAATTCTTTGTTGATAATCAGCTGAATCGCCATTGCTCTTCTTACCGATTGCTCTGTAGGAGTCGTGATGGCTTCATCATAAGCATTCGTGTGAAGTGAATTACAGTTATCATAGATCGCATAAAGCGCCTGAAGCGTAGTTCTGATATCGTTGAAATCAATTTCCTGAGCGTGAAGAGAACGTCCTGAAGTCTGAATATGATATTTCAGCATCTGGCTTCTTTCATCTGCACCATATTTCAGTTTCATTGCTTTTGCCCAGATTCTTCTGGCTACACGTCCGATCACTGAATATTCAGGGTCAATACCGTTAGAGAAGAAGAAAGATAAGTTCGGAGCAAAATCATTGATGTCCATTCCTCTTGACAGATAGTATTCCACATAAGTGAAACCGTTGGCCAATGTAAATGCCAGCTGAGACACAGGATTAGCTCCTGCTTCAGCAATGTGATATCCTGAAATAGAAACAGAGTAGAAGTTTCTCACTTTTTCCTTGATAAAATATTCCTGAACATCACCCATTAATCTTAGGGCAAATTCAGTAGAAAAGATACAGGTATTCTGAGCCTGATCCTCTTTTAAAATGTCAGCCTGAACAGTACCACGAACCGTAGCAATTGTTTTAGCTTTGATTTCAGCATATACATCGGCAGGAATAATTTCATCACCTGTTAATCCTAAAAGCTGTAATCCTAATCCATTGTTGGATGGAGGAAGTTCACCTTTATATTTTGGTCTTTCTAAGCCTTTATCGTCGAATTTTTCCTTAAGCTTGGCTTCAACTTTAGATTCTAATCCATTTTCTTTAATGTACTTTTCAACATTCTGGTCAATGGCAGCGTTCATGAAGAATGCCAATAGCATTGGAGCTGGACCATTGATGGTCATGGAAACTGAAGTCAATGCATTTACCAGGTCAAATCCGGAATATAGTTTTTTAGCATCATCCAAAGTCGCAATGGAAACCCCTGCATTACCAATCTTACCATAGATGTCTGGCGGTAAAGCTGGATCCTGTCCGTATAAAGTTACCGAGTCAAAAGCCGTGGATAAACGTTTTGCAGGCATTTCTGCAGATACATAATGAAATCTTCGGTTAGTTCTTTCCGGGCCACCTTCTCCCGCAAACATTCTTGTTGGATCTTCACCAGTTCTTTTAAACGGATAAATTCCGGCAGTATAAGGGAAGCTTCCCGGAAGGTTTTCCTGGCCTTTCCATTGAATCAGATCACCCCAGTCGTTGTATTTTGGTAAAGCAATTTTTGGAATTCTTAGGTGAGATAAAGATTCTGTAGAAGTTTCTACTTTAATTTCTTTTCCTCTTACAAAATACGAATAAAACTCTGCATGGAAAGCTTTTTTTGTATCATCCCATGTTTTCAGGAAATCAATATTTTCCTGCTGAAGTTCTTTTTCTGCTTTTTGATATTCAATATCTAAAGCTTCATTAGAAATAATATTTTTTACCCCTTCAATATGGTATAATTTTCTTGCTAATTCAGCTTGTTTCTCAACATTGGCATCATATTGTTTGTTGTTTTCAACAATTTCAGAAAGGTAACGTACTCTTTTGGGTGGAATGATGGTTACTTCCTCTGTAATTTCCTGTTCAACGAAAGTCTTAAGTCCTAAGTCAGTAAATTTATCATTTACTTTTGAAACCAATCTGTTGTAAAGTTCTGTTGTTCCATGATCATTGAACTGAGATGCTTTTGTAGCATATACAGGCATATCCTCCAATGGACTTTCCCATAAAAGATGGTTTCTCTGGAACTGCTTTCTTACCGCCTGAAGCGCGTCAAGAGCCCCACGTTTGTCGGATTTGTTTAATGCCACCAGATCAGCATAATCTAACATGTCAATTTTTTCCAGCTGTGTAGAAGCACCATATTCAGGAGTCATTACATACATAGAAACATCTGCAAAATCAGAAACCTCTGATCCTGATTGTCCAATCCCTGAAGTTTCAAGAATGATCACATCCGGATGCGCCAGTTTCAATACATTTAATGCAGAATGGATAAATGGAGAAACAGAAACGTTGTTTTCTCTTGTGGCCATTGAACGCATGTATACTCTCGGATCATTAATCGCATTCATACGGATTCTGTCTCCAAGAAGAGCTCCTCCGGTCTTCTTTTTAGAAGGATCAATAGAAATAATTGCGATTTTTTTATCGGTGTTGGAACGTAGGAAACGTCTTACCAATTCATCCGTTAAAGATGATTTTCCAGCCCCTCCGGTTCCTGTAATCCCAATGATTGGAATATTTAAATCTTTTGATTTTTCATCAATTGCTTTTACCAATTCAGGTTTTTCTTCTGAAAAGTTCTCAACGGCAGAGATAATTCTGGCAATACTTGTTGAGTTTTCAAAATTGATTAAGTCCAGATCATCGGCTGTTACATCTTTCCCTGTTGCAAAATCTGAACGGTGTACCAAATCATCAATCATTCCCTGAAGGCCAAGTTCACGGCCATCATCCGGAGAATAGATTCTATCAATTCCATAAGACATCAGGTCTTTAATCTCTTCTGGAAGGATAACACCACCACCGCCACCAAAAATTTTGATCTGCGGTGAATTTTTTTCTCTTAAAAGGTCATAGATATATTTGAAATATTCATTGTGCCCTCCTTGATATGAAGTTAATGCAATCGCATTGGCATCTTCCTGGATCGCTGTGTTTACAACTTCCTCTGCTGATTTGTCGTGTCCTAAGTGAATCACTTCACATCCAGTTCCCTGAATGACACGACGCATAATATTGATCGCAGCATCATGTCCGTCAAATAGAGAGGCAGCAGTTACGAT
Source organism: Chryseobacterium nakagawai (assembly GCF_900637665.1). Taxonomy (NCBI): domain Bacteria; kingdom Pseudomonadati; phylum Bacteroidota; class Flavobacteriia; order Flavobacteriales; family Weeksellaceae; genus Chryseobacterium; species Chryseobacterium nakagawai. The sequence continues at coordinate 5,289,271 of NZ_LR134386.1, read as the reverse complement.
TCTTACCTTGTTGGTTGGAGTATATTTTTGGGTTTCCATAAAATTTCTAGAAAGTTTCTAAGTTTTCAAATATAATAATAAAAAAACAACCTGGTGTTTGATTTTATTGGGTTGATTATCATTTGTTTGAATGTGATTATTTAATAAAATATCTCCAATTTTAGGTTTGAGAATTTGAAAGTTTTCTGGTTCGGTAGTTACAGAATTAAAAATGACTTCCAGATTTTGTTTGGAAATTGACAGATCCTTAATTACTCAAATTAAAATCTCTACTTTTGCACCATATTTTACAGACATGCAAAAAGCCTTGATATATTTCGCGTTGGGAACAGTAATAAGTTTCCTTATCAATTATTTTTTTTTAAGTTCAGATAATATGGGTCTGGAACTTTATTATGCCATTGCCTTTGGGGCTGCATGGGGTGTTGCTTATTATCTGGATACTCCGGATTTTACATTGCCTAAGAAACTAGGTCTGTCTTTTTTAGCCATGGCTATTTTGGTTCTGATAGGTACTTTACTATTTAAGCTCGAACTGGCGATTCCATCTATTCTGAAGTTTTCGATGGTCTTTGTAGCCTATTATGTAATAGCAAGTTTTAGAGCCACTAAGTCATTAAGAAAATAAAAAATAGGCTGTTCCATCGGACAGCCTATTTTCTTTTATTTAATGGAGCATCAGAAAACTTACTAATGCTAATCCTGTAGCTAAGAATATGAATGCAAACAGATTGAGAAAGAATATAATTCCACCAATCATAATACTTACAATACCATGTGATTTGTAGACCCGGCGATGGGCAATGAAGAAATAAATGAGTCCGTATGCCGAAATTATAAATATAATCAGTGATAGTAAAGATGGGAAAAATGTATATTCCGATAATAAGCCTGCAGCTTTAATGAGCAGTGCTAATATCAAAATGCTTACAAGTAAAAATGAAAAATAATGCAGAGTGAAAATGCCATGGTCAAAATACCACCATTTTCTTTTGCTATGAAATATCCATAAAAAGAATGCAAAAATTGGGAGATAAATGAATAGGGCCTTCGGAAGATTATGGAAAGATGTTTCTACCAGATTTCTCAGAATATCTCCCTTTTTAACGCCCTCTTCTTTTAGACTGAAGAATTTATGGGCAAAAGCATCATTGATAAAACTAAAAATATTTTTTTTATTGGCCGTTCCTTTATCATATTCCTCCTGAGTCTTGTATCCCCGATAATTGGTGTCGTCAGCTATTTTATTATTGGTATCCAATGTGCTTATAAGACCTTCTTGGAAGCTGTCTTTTTTCAAAGAATCTTGTATATAGTTCTGTGCTTTATTGAGTTCAGCTATTTTTGCAGAGTCTTTTACTTGTAGTTTTTCTGCTTCAATGCCATTAACAATGTTCTGTACAACTGGATTTTTGGATGTATTGTTCTGCGCAACGTCGTGTTCCTTTTTTTCAGTATGCCCATAATTGATTTTGAAAGGAGGAAATAGGGCAAATAGGAAAAATGTAATAAAACTGATAAAAATATAGAGTTTTACTGGAGGAACGAATTTCTGTCTCTTCCCTTCCAGATAAGTATTGGTAAGTCTACCGGGTTTAAATAACAGATTTTTTACAGTTCCCCAGAACTGACCGTCATAATGAGTGAAGTCTTCAATGAAATGGGTAAAAAGAAAATAGAAAGGCTGTCTTCTTTCAGTATTTTCCTGTCCGCAGTGAGGGCAGAATCTTTCTTCTACTTGATGCTCGCAATTGAGACAGGTTTTGTCTTGTCTGATTTTTCCGTGGCTCATGGTACTTGTTTGTGCGACAAAGATAATTATTTAAGGAAATAAATAATGATATTAATGGTATTTTGAATAAATCCTTAAAGAAAAATTAAAGTTGAGAGGTGGTTTATTCTAAAAAAAATGAATTAGTTAAGCGTACAAGGACGGTAGTTGTTGTTATCTTAGAATATTTTGCATAAAAATATTCAGCTGTAGAATAATATTTTTACATTTGGAGAAACGGATAGTTTAAGAATGTAATATTTGAAAGTTGTTTACAAATGCTGAGTATACATCGTTTATATCTGAAATAAATAGCCATGTAAAAAATATGATGCGTATATCCAAAGAGAAAATCATTAATCTAATATATTGGATGATTGTTCTTACTGTTTCTATGTCTATGCTGATCTATGGATTGAGTAAGCCTTTGCAGTTTTCGGACTATCAAGGGGGAACTGTATTGAATACAATGTCTGGGCACGATATAATGTGGATTTTTTATGGATATTCGAAAGCATTTCCAATTATTATCGGATTTTTTGAAGTAGTTGGAGCTATTCTGATTTTGTTTAATAGGACAAGGTTTTTTGGATGTTTTCTACTATCAACGATGTTGATCAACATTATCATTCAGGATTATATATTTGGAATAGCTGCATTGGGTACAGCTATTTATTACCAGATTTTAATTATTGCTATCTTATGTTTTGACTCGGCTAAATTAAAAGAAGTTATCAAGGCCTTCTTCAAAGCTGATAAAAAAGAGTTTTCCTGGATCACGATGATCATCGCGCTTGCTTTTATCTTTTTATTAAAGCTTTTGGAAACAAAGATTTTTAATTAATTTCTTCCTCTATTTATTGTCTTTAAGGATAATTTTGTATTGATTCCCTTAAACTGTTTTGTAAAGTATCTCATCCTAAGAATATGACTTTAGCCAAAAAGAAACTAGGCTAAGTTTTACGGTTTTGTAGAGAAAAGGTAATAAAGAAAGAGTTGAGGGAAGAAACTCTTGCTTTATCATATCTGTGTTTTCAGAACCTTCTAAACGTTTTTTTTCATCGCCACAACATTTTACAAGTTTTATGCCAAAAGTATAAATAGTGTTAAAATCTATTGTTAGAGGGCTGATTATCCGATATTCTATAGATTAAATAAAATATGTTTTTGGGTTACAAAAATAATTTGTACCTTTGCACACCCTTTTAGGGGTAAATTATGTTTAATCTTTAACTAAAACGTGTGAATACATTAAGTTACAAAACTGTTTCAGCGAACAAAGCTACTGCTAATAAAGAATGGGTTGTGGTAGACGCTGAAGGACAGCCGTTAGGAAGACTAGCTTCTACGGTTGCAAAGATTTTGAGAGGTAAGCACAAAACGAATTTTACACCTCACGTAGATTGTGGTGATAACGTAATCGTTTTGAATGCTGGGAAAATTACGCTTTCCGGAAACAAGTGGGCTGATAAGACTTATATCTGGCATACAGGATATCCTGGTGGACAGAAGTCTATGACTGCGGCTGAACTTCAAAAGAAAGATTCTTTAAAGGTATTAGAGAAGTCTGTAAAAGGTATGTTACCTAAAAACAGATTAGGATCTGCTATCCTTAAGAACCTTTATTTGTATGAAGGAACTGAGCACAAACATGAAGCTCAACAGCCAAAAACAATTAATGTTAACGAATTTAAATAATTAATTATGTCTATAGTTCACAAAATCGGAAGAAGAAAAACTTCTGTAGCAAGAGTTTATGTAAGACCAGGTGCTGGAAACATTACAGTAAACGGTAAAGATGCTAAAGAATATTTCTCTACAGACGTGATGGTTTACAAATTAAACCAACCGTTTATCCTTTCTGAGACTGTTGGTCAGTATGACGTTACCGTAAATGTTTTCGGTGGTGGTAATACAGGTCAGGCAGAAGCTATCAGATTAGGTATTTCTAGAGCTTTATGCGAAATCAACGCTGAGTTCAGATTAGCATTAAAGCCAGCTGGTTTACTTACAAGAGACGCAAGAATGGTGGAAAGAAAGAAGCCAGGTCAGAAAAAAGCAAGAAAGAGATTCCAATTCTCAAAACGTTAATTTCAGACTTCAGATTCAAGATACCGGATTTCAGAATTTTTTTCAATCTGTTATCTCATATCTGAAATCTATTTATTATCTAAACAAAAAAATTGCCCGTTACGTTTAGCATCCAAACGCTTCTCCCATCTAAAGAAGTTGTTGATTGTTTAAAAGACGGAAAGTAAACTAACAAAAACAGAAAACATGGCAAAAGCAAATGTAAAAGACCTTTTAGAGGCTGGCGTACACTTCGGTCACATGACTAGAAAGTGGAATCCAAATATGGCTCCATACATTTTTATGGAGAAGAACGGTATTCACATTGTAGACTTACATAAAACAGCAGTTAAATTAGATGAAGCGTGCAGCGCTTTAGAAAAATTAACTTCTGCAGGTAAAAAAGTTCTTTTCGTAGCTACTAAGAAGCAAGCGAAAGAAGTGGTTGCAAAACACGCTTCTGAACTTAATATGCCTTATATTACAGAAAGATGGCCAGGTGGTATGTTAACGAACTTCGTTACTATCAGAAAGGCGGTAAAGAAGATGAACTCTATCGACAAAATGAAAAAAGACGGTACGTTCGAAACTTTATCTAAAAAAGAAAGATTACAAGTTGACAGACAAAGAGCTAACTTAGAGAAAAACTTAGGTTCTATCTCTGACATGGTTAGACTTCCTTCTGCAATCTTTGTAGTTGATATCTTAAGAGAACACATCGCGGTAACTGAAGCTAAGAAACTTGGTATTCCAGTTTTCGGTATCGTTGATACAAACTCTGACCCTAGAAAAGTTGACTTCGTTATCCCAGGAAACGATGATGCTTCTAAATCTATCGATATGATCTTGAGCATTGTTTCTGATTCTATCAAAGAAGGTCAGTCTCAAAGAAAAGCTGATAAAGAAAAATCTAAAGAAGAAGGAGAAAAGGTATCTGCTGATACAGATGCTGATTTCGATGCAGAATAATTAAAGATTTTCTTTACTATAGAAAAAACGCTGGATTTCGGTCCAGCGTTTTTTTATTGAATACTTATTATTATCTCTTTGGGCAAACAACGATTGTTGGAATTGTAGGATCTGCAGGTATTAGGACTTCTCCCACCTTACATACAACTCCACAGCATATTTCTCCTATTTCAGTATTACAGCCTTGAGTACATAGTTTAAATCCTCCTTTAATTGTTCTTAAGGCATTCCTTGAGATTTTTTTTAAATTTTTCATGGTTTTAGTTTTAGCTTTAGCTTTTCCTACTCTATATGCTTTTCGGATACCGCAATTATTATTTTTTAAATATAAATATTTATTACTTTGTGTAATTTATATAATAATATTTTGATTTTATCTTATTTGCATTTTGATCTATAGTCATTGATTTACAAACTACACAGTAGGCATCTTAAAACTATATATGCTGTTTGCTTTGTATACAAGATTAAAAATAAAAAAAACTGCAGAATTCTGCAGTTCTATTTTTAGTTTCTAAGTGTTATAGAATAAGAAGTTGTTATAAACTTACTGGATTGATATCTTGAATTACAAACCATACCGGACAAACTGTAGTTTTGATTTTTAGCAACCATTGTATAGCCTGTTTTTCCAGCTCCTATAGGAATTTTTTTGAAGAAATTGTTCCCACTTATTGTTAATACCATATTACACGAAGAATTATTATTCACTGAGATGGAAGTTCTAGGATTTCCGGGATCATCATTATTAAGAAGATCACTCAATACTTCAGCTGTTTCAGGTTTATGAGTCTTCATCAGTTCATTATATTCTCTCTCTGTATTAGCCGCACTGCCGCCGCCAGTATTGGTAGGATAGGGGTTTCTAATGGGATAACCTCCATAATTAACACTACAACTGGTCAGGATCATTGAAATCCCTGTCAGAACTAATAACTTTTTCATACCCATTTATTTTTTTCTTTTTTTTAATGGTTTTTCAGAGGGTGCCTTTGTGGCTGAGGCTTGTTGAGCACCTGGCTGACCTGGATTATCTATGGTTACAAAGATACTTCTTTTTATATCTTTTTGAGAGAAGTACTTCATGTCACAGACATTACTGTTCAGCGTATAGGAACCTTTATTAATTATAATAAAGTTTTCTCCATGAGCAGGAACGGCAAGATTATAATAATCATTACCTTCTATCCGGAGAACAATATTGCAGTCCGAATTATTCTTAAATAAAAGAATGGATTCTTTTTTGGTAATATCCTCATTGAGCATTGTATTGAGAAGCTGCTCAGTTTTCTCTCTATGTTCTGTAGATGTTTCGGCGATTAAACGCCTAAATTCTTCCGCTTCATTAGAATTGGGGTCTTTCATCGCATTTTTGGGGATATCTGCGATAATGGGCCTTGATTCCATAGGTTTGGCAGTCTGTGCTCCTTTGGTCCACTCAGAGTTTTTTAAAGCAATGAGTTTAGGTTTCAGCACACTTTTTTTAGGATCGTCAGGGTGTGCGGTCTTAAGATATTCTTCAATTTCCTTGATATTTGTGCTTTTTAAAATGTCTTTACTGCCTTTTTGTGCGGATGTAAAGCCGGGGGTAAGGAAAGTGAAAAATAAAATCGTCAAAAATTTTTTTTTCATCAATAGTGTTTAGTTTACTTCATCAGTTGATTCGGAATTTTATATAAGTTATTGTTTTTCCTTTTGCTGAGAATAGCTGTTCATAATACGTTTGGATATCTCTCAAATGGGGAGTATTAGGGTCATATTCCGGGGCTCCATAGATATCATGGTGAGCGGTTATGATTTCATATCCTGCTCCCTGTAAATATCCTAGAGTATATCCATGAAGGAATTCTGAGTCAGTTTTCAGATGGATAATTCCTCCTGGCTTCAGGAACTTTTTATAACGGGCTAAAAAGTCCGGATGTGTCAATCTATGTTTTGTTCTTTTGTATTTGATTTGTGGATCCGGGAAGGTAATCCAGATCTCATCCACTTCATTTTCAGCAAAGAAATGATCTACAAGTTCGATCTGTGATCTTAAAAAAGCAACATTAGTCATCCCGTTTTCCACTGCCTCTTTTGCTCCGAACCAGAATCTTGCCCCTTTAATATCAATCCCAATAAAGTTTTTTTCTGGAAATGTTTTGGCTAACCCTACAGAGTATTCTCCTTTTCCACAGCCTAGCTCCAGAACAATCGGGTTGTCATTTTTAAAGAAGTTTTCTCTCCATTTTCCTTTAAGTTCAAAGCCTTCTAAAGCATCTTCCCTTGTTGGTTGAATTACATTCGGTAGTATCTTGTTTTCTGCAAATCTTGCTAATTTATTCTTGCCCATTGAGTCATGTGTAAAATGACTGCAAAAGTAATAAAATTTACACAGAATTGAGGTCTTTTAAAGTTAAAAGACCTATGGTGAAACTATGATATTCTTTTGATTATTTTGTTGTTGCGCTGCCTAAAGCAACCATAATTGGCTTTTGAATAGTTTTTTGTGATGCATACTGTGCACCACATACCAAACTTGTGAAAAGATACTGTCCTTTTTCTACTACGATGGAGTTGTCTTTATGAGCTGGAACAGCGAGTCTGTATTTAATTGTACCAACACTTTCCATCCTTACAATAATATTGCAGTCAGATTGATTTTGAATAAGAATAATACATTCTTTAGCATTGGGATCATTGTCAAATAAGGAATTAAGGATTTTAACGGTTTTATTTTGATGTTCAATAGGAGAGATGTTCATGAGCATATTAAATTCCTCGGCTTCTGCATTGGGAATTGCAGCATTAGCAGCTGTGTTCACCACAAATGTATTTTGAGCGTTGCTTGGAGTATAAGTTTCTGTTGATTTTTTGGCAGCAAGTTCGGCTTTATATTTGGCAATCTGTTTCTGTTTGATAATGGCATTCATTTCATCAAAGGTGATCTTTGTAGAAGGTCTTCTTCTTAATAAGGCCAGCATTTCCTGCATGTCTTTCACTTTCTGATCTTCAGGATGAGCATTTTTGATGTATTCTTTCATCATTTCCATAACTCTTGGCTTCAGGACGGATCTTCTGGGATCATCAGGGTGAGCGTCTCTTAAGAATGCGTTGATTTCATATATATTATTGCTTTTCAGAATTTGGCTGTAATCTTTTCCCTTCTTTTGGGCATACACGCTGAAAAACAAGACCGAGGCAAGAAGTAAAAGTATTTTTTTCATTAATATAAGATTAAGTTAAAAATCAGGTACTTTTTCTTAATTTGTGTTTGGGTCAATTAGTCTTTAGTAGGATAACGAAATAGTATTGTTTTTATTTTAAACACATTATCGTGATATAAAATTAAACATATTTTTGAATATAAATGAAATGTTTTATGTGAAAAGTGAATGATTGACAATGGCTGCCTGCATTGTTGTAAAAGAAAAATCCATGTAAAACTACATGGATTTTTGTATAAATGTGAATTGTTATTTCTCGGTCTGCTGGGGTGCTATAACTTCCTGGAGATGTGAGCTTCTTAATCTCTTTTGGTAGATAGGCATATATTTTTCTATAGGAATTTTGATGGCTTCAAAGTTTCCAGCCAATACATAAGGCTGAATATTTTCGGAAGTATACACAAACTGTAAAAAGTTATCGATTAGATTTTCAGGTATTTTAAATTTAGCAAAATAGTCTTTCCCTAAATAATTTTTAACCTGGGTGATAGAGGTATTCATATTCTCGTAAGCCTGATAACGTTGTTTCTTCTTTCTTTCACCGGAAAGCATATCATAGATACTTTCAAGGCTGAAGGTAAGTCCACCATCCCTTAATCCTGCAACGGGAAGCTCAGGAGGGGTTCCGTCTCCTTTAGGTTCAGGAAGTCCGATGACTTTTTTAATCGCAAGGGCTTTATCTTCTTTTCTGAGAGAATTTACATCATATCTTAAGTTTCCTGTAGGCTTAAATCTGCTGAGCACAATTTCCTGAATCTCATAATAGGCTATTTTCAATTCTACAAGATTTTTCTGTCCTAATAGCTGAGGAGTCATCTTAATATCTTTTCTTTCCGTAACAATGGATGTAAAACGGATAACATCGCCAGTATTAGCCGGAACATTGAAATTGCCGTTGAAATCAGCAAGAACGGTTTTTTGGGTATTAAGATTGGTAACATAAACCTGGTTGAGATAAAGGATAGAGTTATCCCTTAGAAATACCTCACCGGAATATATTTGAGCATTGATTTTTGCAAGAAAAATCAGTAGCAGAAGTGTAAACAGTTTCTTCATATAATTGGCAAAATTACATAGAAATACAGCAATTCGTGCTTATTTAGATAATGAATAGTGGTTAAAGTTATATTAAACTTTAGTATTGAATTGTTAATGAATGTTATAAACCAATTTTTAATTTAATCTTAAGCTGAGATATATCATAAAAAGTTGAAGGAATATTACTCTCTTTCAATATTTATATTTTTTATCTATGTCTTACCAGTAACCAGCTTGAGTATTTTATTGAAACTGTTGAACCATATTCTGTCCAGCTGATAAAGTACCAATAAGTAGCTGTAGGGGTATATCTGCCACCCACTCTTCCATCCCAGGTGAATCGGTTTTCACGAGTTCCTCGGAAGATTTCAGCTCCATATCTGTCGAAGATTCTGAATACAAGATTCTCATTAGACATTAAAGCGGAATAGTCTATTTGCTCATTGCGTCCGTCTCCATTTGGGGTAATAGTATTGATAAGATTAATAATAGCAAATTCTTTTTTCACTTCTCCACACATTTTAGAGTCTCTTACCACTACATAATGGGGACCTCTTGGTACATCATAGAAAATATTCGAAGCTTGCCATACAACACCATCCAAAGAGTATTCATAAGGTGGGTTACCACCACTTACACCAATTTTCACTGTTGTTCCATCAATTTCAATAGAAGTGATGATTGGGAGTGTATATTCTGTTACATTCACAGACTGTTTATAAGTACATCCATTAGCGGTAAGTTCCACCCAATAGCTTCCCGCAGGCACATTAGTAATGGAAGGTGTAGTGGCACCGGTACTCCACAAGTATTTATCAAATCCCGGGCCTGCATTCAAGGTTGTGTTTGTTTTAGGGCAAATCACCTGATCTGTAAGAATGGGTGATGTTTTAGGAATTTTAATGGTGATTTGAATAGAGGCCACTTCCGGACAAACCCCATTTTTTTCAAAACGGATATAAAATGTCTGTGGAGTGGTAATATTTACGGCTGAAGCCAATGGATTTGAATTGTTTTGGGCATCAGCTAGACTTCCATGAAAGGTAAAAGTTACATTTGGATCTACAGTAAACATCGGAATGAATTGGGAAAGATTTACTGTTTTTATTCCATCCAGGTCATCATCACATACACTTTCTATTACTGCCTTACTAGCCAGTTTTATTCTGTCTCCAATACTGAATTGTAAAGGCTTAACGGCAGGAGAACATCCGTCAGGAGAATCTACTCTAATATAGATTGTTGTGGTTGTACTATAACTCCAGTTATTAGCCAAAGTATTAGCATTTCCTGCATTGGCATCAGCTAAATTGGCATAGTATCTTACGGTAAAATAATTCGGATTATTAAGAACAATAGGGGTGATGTTAGTGAGGGTTATATTTACAGTTCCGTCAAAATTATCATCGCAGAATGTCCCATTATAATTATCTGGTACAATGGCTTTATTATAAAAACTTAATGTTATTTGGGCAATACTTTTACACCCAAGTGCATTTTTGATTACCACATAGATGATTGTACCATTTGCTGCGGAATAGGCATTGGGAGTAGTGATTTGGGCTGCCGGATTTTCTGTTTGTGCATCTGCCAGGGTTGGATAATAGGTTTTAGTAACAGGATTGTTTGTTGTTACACTGGCGGTTGTAAGGTTAAATGTTCCTTTTCCATTTACATCACAGGCAAATAATACAGCATTGGTAGCTATTATCGCTTTAATATTGATATTTACGGTTACTGTTTCACAGTCAGGGAAATCAGGATCATTTCCACAGAAAGTATAGGTAAATGTATCATTCCCAGCTGTGCCGGGAGTATTTACTGTATAGGTAATGATTCCGGTAACAGGATTTATGACTGCAGTACCTAACGCAGGTGGAGAAGTAATGGTTACAGTAGATGGTACAGGAGTTTGTGTTGAATTACTGAAGGCTGGAGTAATTGTTTGTGAAGAACATACATCATAAGATGTTGTTGTCAGCTTCATACAGTTTGTTACTTTATATTGTTCAGTAACCAAAGGAGCGCAACTTCCCATGGTCACAGAGCAAGTATAATATCCGGATTGGGTAGGAGCTATTGAAGAGCTATTCGCTCCGGAAATTGCGATCCCGTTTCTGTACCATTGATAGGTATCATAAATGATGGGATCTATAGTAAGCTCAATTCCAGGAATACATGAACCTCCTGTTTTTAAAATAACAGGTTGGGTAGGAAACCCTGCAAAGAAACCTCCGTATCCTACTGCATCACTTCCAGCAGTGATTCCCGCAGTAATAGCTTTACTGGACACGATTGTTATTGTTCCTGTAACATTGGGAATTCCATAAGTAACCCAATTGTTGGTACCTGTCATATTGTAAGGTCCTGTAGAGGCAGGTGGAGTGCCTCCATTTACGGTGACTATAGCTCCCTTTTCTGTAACAAGATTCAGTTTTGTGGGAATATTGAGAACGCCTGATGGATTTATATTGGAATGTACAAAGTTTTCATTGATAAGGCCAAGTTCATTGATCTGCTTGGGAAGATAGCAATTTAATGAAGGAATAAAATTGAAACCTCCAGTAGCCACTTCATTTCCTGTATTTGAATCTCCTGCTAAGATCTGGTAAACATACGCATTCTTAGAGGTTTTGATGTATAAATTATAGTGACCGCCGCCTTGAAGGCTGTATTTAGTATCAGGAATTACAAAGTATTTACCGGTGTTTAGTGTAGCGATAGGGGTTAATTCATTGTTTACATAGATCTGGGTATTGTCCTGGGTAGCAATAATCACAGCTCCTTCCATATTGGCTCCAATACTTCCGTTACCTTTAACGAGAGCAAATTCACTTCCAAGCCTGTCAACAGGTACAGCCTGATCCATTAAAATATCAGAACTGGTAGGGAAATTTCCTGCATATTGGCCGTTGAAATTTCCATTGGTAACATTAATCGGTTTGTTTGAGGTGATTTTAGCTCCAATAAACCCATCGAAGTTTCCACTATTATTTCCAATACCGTCAATAATATAGGATTGTCCTTTACTTAATGCAATGTTTATGGTGGGATTGGTAGCTCCGGTAGTTCCGTTGGAGAACTGTACAAGCGGGCTGTAGCCGGTAATGCTAACGGTAGTATTATCTTCTGTTGCCAGAATACTGGTCATAAAATTGAGAATATCATTATTTACACTGATAGGAGCTGATGCTGCAAAGAAGCTTTTCCCCGTTGACGGAATCCCCTTCGAAGTAATTATTTCCGCATGATTAAATACTGAAAATCTTAAGTTTGCATAAAATGGAAATTCTGCTTTCAGATATAATCCTTTTGTAGTAGGAGTAAATAAATCTGCCTGTTGAGTGGTAATAATATAATTCCTTAGAACATCAAATTTTTGTGGATTATTTTTACTGATACTTACCGTTCCAATCAATACATTATTGTTATAGATATTCACTGGAAATGGAGTGGTTCGGCTGGTTGACAAATAGAGTTTCTGATAAGGATTGGGAGCTCCAGATCGGTCTATCATGGGAGCAAACCAATGTTCTCTGTCTAATTGTGCAAAAAGAGAGGTGAATATGTGAAATATAAATAAAAAAGATAGAATTTTCTTCATTCAGTGATGGTATTTATCACAAATTTAATAATAAAAAGCATTGAAGTATTGAAAATGCAATAAAAAAACCACGATTTTGCAATCGTGGTTTTGAAAAATTTTAAATCTGGATGATTATTCTCTGTTTTTTACCATAATCCAGCCAGTATATTTTATTTCCGTCTTTTCTTTGTTAGACTCATTCCAGGAAACGTGATACCAGTATGTACCAGTTACAAGTTTTTTGTCGAAGTGTCTTCCGTCCCACTTGTAATTGTTGAATTTATTTCCGGTAAATATCATATTTCCATATCGGTCATAGATAACAAAGCTAAGATTATCCTTGTAAGCAAGATCACTGTAATCGATGTAATCATTGATGTTATCTCCATTAGGAGTAATAGCATTCAATAAATTAGGAACTGTAACTTCTGCTGAAACAGGGGTACAGTTGTAAGCATCTTTTACATAAAATTTATGCTGTCCTCTGGTTAATCCTGTGAAAGTGTTAGAATCCTGCCAGTTTGTAGTTCCATCCACTGAATATTTGTAAGGGGCTTTACCGCCTACTACAACTACAGTAGCTGTAGTGTTGTTAATTTCAATTTGTTGAATAACCGGATCAACAGCTTTTCTTACTCTTACAACCTGCGTAATGAAACATCCGTTCTTCTCAAGAATTACGCTGTATTCACCTACACCTACACCTCTGATTCCTGAAGTAGTTGCTCCTGTACTCCATTGATAAGAATCATATCCAGTTCCTGCATCCAGATCTGTTTTAGCATCAATACAAATGTATTTATCAACAAGAATCGGGGATTTTTTAATAGGAAGTGGGATAAGCTCAATTTTTGCAGTAGCCTCACATCCTTGTTCAGTGGTAATTTTTACATATACTATTCCCCCTGTTGCAGGATAGTTAGTTGTTGCAGTAATTTCGTTAATTCCTGCAGTAAGATCTTTTAATGTACGGTAATATTTTTTTATTGCATTTCCGTAATCTGTAACGTTAGCTTTTGTCAGGTCAAAATAAGCATAAGGAGCTACATCATACCAACAAGCTTTAATAGTGGCATCCTTCACAATGAAAGGGACAACTGTAAGGTTCAGGGTAACTTCTTCACAATCCATAAAGTCTGGAGAGTCACCACAGAATGTATAAACGATGATGTCGTTTCCTTCGAAATTAGGTTTCGGTGTATAGGTAATTGTACCATCCGGATTAAGTACCGCAGTTCCATTAGATGGAGGGCTAAGAATCTTTATAGTACTTATCACTGGCGTCTGGGTTGAAGAAGAGAATGTTGGGGTAATGATCTTAGTAGAACAAGCAGGCTCATTTTTAATCGTCTTCTTTAAACAGTTAGTTACTTTGTAAATAGGTGTTGTAAGTGATTGACACGCTCCCATAGTTACTCTTACTGTATAATAACCAGGTTGTGTTGGTGAATGCGTGTAAGTAGTAGCACCAGGAATGGCAGCATCATTAAGAAACCATTGGTAAGTATCATACGTATCATCTACTTGCAGAACAAGTCCGGGAACACAATCTCCTGATTTTTTAGCAATTACAGGAACTGATGAGAAGCCTGCAAAATATCCGCCATACCCAGCCGAACTATACCCACCGTTAATTCCGGCAGTTACTGCTTTAGTAGAGGTAATAGTAAGGTTTGGAGGGAAGTTTTCTAATGAATAGGTTACCCATAGTGAATTTCCTGTTAAAGGGTATGGTCCTTGGGCTGCAGTAGGAGGAACTCCATTTACCAATACACTGGCTCCAACTTCAGTTACGATATTCAGTTTTAATTTAATAGTAGAGGTTGTAATGCCCGGCATTTCATTGATCTTACCAATTTCGTCAATTTTTCTGGGTAAGAAACAGTTCAATGGCGGAATATAATTGAATCCGTTGGTCGCGTCACTATCAGTTCCTACAAACTGATAAAGGTATACATTCTTGGATGTAGAAACAAACATATTAGAATGACCTCCACCTTGAGCTATATAGCTGGTTTCGTTGATTCTATACCATTGTCCCGCATTTCGGGTTGCAATAGGAGTGGTAGATCCGTTAATAAAAATTTCAGTGTTGTCTTCTGTGGCAATAACAATCCCACCCTCCATATTTAAGGTAGGATCGTCAGATTTACTTCTCACCATAGCAAACGTATTCCCTAATCTGTCTACAGGTACAGATTGGTCAAGGATAGGGTCAGAACCACTCGGACTGGTAGTGAAGTTACCATTACAGTTACCATTGGTAAGAGTTACAGGTTTACTGGTAACGATTTTAGCTCCAATAAAGCCTTTGTTATTAACCGCTGCATCATCCGTTTTTCCAGCAAAAATAAAGGATTGCCCTTTATTTAATACAAACGAATGACTTTGGCCAGGAGGATTTCCATTGATGAATTTTAGTCCGGGAGTATTCCAGGTTACTACAACACTCGTATTATCTTCAGTGGCAAGAATTCCTGCTGTAAAATTATCTGTACTGGCACCACTTTCCCTTGTGTTGGGACCGGCTGCTACGAAAAACTTATTACCAATACCTGCTTTCCCTTTACTGGTAATAATTTCGCCATGGGCACTTTGTGCAATTCGTAAACTGCAATAGAAAGGCTTTTCTGCTTTCAAATAAAGTCCTTTTGTGCCTATAACAAAAGCATCGGTTATTCCGCTGGCAGAGATAAGGCTTGGATCTTCAATATTATATGTTTGGGGATCTCCTTTAGCAATAGTAACAGTACCTATAAGGGTATTGGCACTGAATATTTGCACGGGAAAAGGAGTGGTAGAATCAGTAGATAAATACACCTTATTTTGGTAACCTCCAACGGGGTTGGTATAATAAGGTGCAATCCAGTGTTCAGTATCCCTTTGCGCGAAGAGGGTATTAATTGTAAAAAAAATTAGTACCAAACTGAGTAGAAATCTTTTCATGTGTATGGAATTAGGATTTCTACAAAATTAAAATAAAAAATCAAATACTTTTAATAAAATGTAAATAAAAGTTGAAAATTATTCCCGATTTTTAATTAAAAGCCATCCTGAATACGAAACTGGTAATTGAGTGTCCGGTTCAATCCATTTTATAACATACCAATAAGTTCCCGTTGGAAGATTTCTTCCATTCGATTTTCCATCCCAGATATAATTCTTATTGGAAGACTTATACACTGAGTTTCCATATCGATCTGAAACTTCTATGGATACATTTTGTTTGATTCCTAATTCTGAATAGTTTAGGGTGTCATTAATGCCATCTCCATTCGGAGTAATCGTATTGATAATATTAACAATCAGGAAGTTTTTAGTTACATGACGACATCCGTCAGCACCTAATACATATACCGTATGAGTCCCTTTATATAATCCTGTAAACACATTGGAAGACTGATAATCAAAACCATTTAATGAATATCTGTAAGGAGGAGTTCCGCCTGTTACATAAACCGTTGCTGTAGTACCAGAAACCTCTATTTTTGAAATGACAGGAGACTGAGCCGTATTAACTTTTACATATTGACGGTACACACATCCATTAGATCCAAGGTCTACATAATAATTTCCTGCAGAAGCACTAATGCTTTGGGCAGTAGCTCCATTGCTCCATAGATAGGATGAGAATCCAGGTCCAGCATCCAAAAGGATTTTGTCATTGGAACAGATGATCTGATCTTGAAGTGTTGTCGATTTTTTAGGTACTTTTAAATTAAGTGTTAAACTACCTGTATTGGCACATGCTGTATTGCTTTGGAATCTTATGTAAAAAGTAGCTCCTGAAGAAGTAAGGATCTGTGATGCTGAGATTGGATTAGTTCCTGTTTGCGCATCAGCTGCAGAGGCATAAAAGGATAAGATAACAAGCGGATCAACGGTAAATAAACCTTTATAATCATTCAGATTTACTTGCTCAGAACCGTTAATATCATTATCACAGACATCAGCGGTTGCATTATTCGTAATCAATGGAATTTTGTTTCCTATAGTAAAATTAATCTGTCCGAAGACTGGAGGGCAACTTCCAGTGTTCCCTGTTGCTCTTACATACACTGTTGTGTTGGATGTGTAGCTCCAGTTGGTAGGAAGTGTATTACTATTTCCTGCCATAGCATCGGCCTGGCTAAGATAATATTTTACTGTAAAAATCGGTGAATTAGCCACAATCAGTGGAGTAACATTGTCAAAGTTGATATGTACGCTTCCATCAACATCACTTCCACAGCTATTAGCATTGAAGCTGGTAGTATTGATAACAGGTATAGGAAAAGTATTTAAAGTAATGGTCGCTATTTTAGAACACCCATAAGAAGTTATATTGGCATATACGTTCCCTGCAGGACCAGTATAATTTAGAGGATTGGTAATTGGCCCTGTTAAATTAGCATTGGTAAAATAAGTTATTGTAACTCCCGGAGTTTGAGTGACACTGGCTGCTTTCAGATTGTAGGTCCCGTTTCCATTAGCTGCAGCACAGGAAAATAGCACATCATTGGTCACTTTTAAGATATGGGTATTGACTACAATTTTAAAATACTCAAACGCAGCAGGGGTTCCATTACCCTGAATGTAATACGTAAAGGTATCTGTGAAATCTGCAGCCATCCCTGCATTAGGAGTATAGGTAATTTGCCCTGTTGTAGGATTAATCGCGACTGTCCCATTAGTTGGTTGTACAATAATATTGGTGTTGGCAGGAACTACAGGTTGGGTTGAATGGGTAAATGCAGGAATAATTACTTGTGTATTACACGAGCCAATATCATAAGTTGTGGTTGTAATAGGTGGACAAGTTGTATAATCATATTCTGCAGTAAGCCTGGTTTCACAACTATTTTTGGTGATTTTACAGGTATAGATCCCAGAACCATATAAGTCTGGGCTGATAGTAGAGGTGATAGCACCTGGGATTTCAACACCGTCACGGTACCATTTATAGTCGTCATAGCCAGACTCTACTTGTAAAATGACTCCATTATAACAATCACCAGTTTTAGTAATCACAGGAATCGATGAGAATCCTGCAAAATATCCGCCGTATCCTACAGCTCCGTTTCCTGCGGCAATACCTGCGGTGACTGGTTTGGTTGATTGTACTGTAACGTTTCCTGTTATAGTAGGAATTGAGTAAGTAACCCAGTTTGGGTTTCCGTTTACTGGAGCAGGTCCGTTGGTTGTGATTGGATTTCCGTTAACTGTTACTGTGGCTCCGGTTTGGGTAATAATATTAAGTCTTGCAGTAAAAGAATCACTTCCTATTTTATTAATGAATCCAATTTCGTTGATTTCGGTAGGGAGAAAGCAGCTCAAAGGCGGGATAAAGTTCATACCTCCTGTAGCATAAATATTCCCGGTGGAAGTTCCGGCTAGTAGTTGATAGACATATACATTATTGGTTGCGGAAATGCTCATGTTAAAGTTTCCGTTAGCCTGAGAAGCGTAATGCGTTCCCTGTACAACATAATGGTCACCTGCATTTAGGGTAGGTCCTAGTGGAGCACCATTTACCGTAAGTTTTGTATTGTTTACTGTGGCAACTACTACAGCAGCTTCCATTCCAGAATTTGCCGGACCGTTTCCTTTTACCATTATAAAGTCTTTTCCTAATCTTTCAACAGGAACAGACTGATCCATCAATACATCAACATTTGTACTGTTTTGGGTTGTATAGATGCTGTTAAAGTTTCCGTTAGTGACAGATATAGGTTTGTTAGCAACAATTTTCGCGCCTACTAATCCTTTTAAGTTGTTGGAATTAAGATCACTTTGTGCTTCAATGATATATGATTTTCCTTTATCAATGGTAAAGGTTCTGGATGGGGCAGATATTAAGTCGGAGAAGACTACATTCTGATTATATCCTGATAGCGTTACAGTCGTGTTATCTTCTGTAGCGGTAATCCCAATAGTAGAATTTACATAAGGCTTGGCTGATGTATTGGGAGCCATTCCTACAAAGAAGGTTTTTCCAAGACCGGCTAGTCCTTTTGAAGTAATAAATTCTGCCTGATCTTTGACTACAAATCTGTAGCTTGCAAAAAACTTTTTACTGCCTTTAACATGGAGTCCCATTGAAACAGACTTAAACAGGTTAGCTGCTGTAGAAGCAATCATCATATTATTAGAAATAGACTGTTCTATAGGGTTTCCTTTACTGAGTTGTACCGAGGCAATGAGATTATTATTGTTAAAAATCTGTACAGTAAAAGGGACTGTTTCATTAGTAGACAGGTACAAATAACCTTTGGGAGTACCCTGAAGACTGCTTGCGGACATTGGAGCAAACCAATGTTCAGTATCCAATTGGGCATTTGCTAATAAACAAAAAAATGTGCAAAAAGCGAGTAGAAATTTTTTCATGCGTTACTATAAGGGCCGCAAATTTAAGTATTAATAGTCACAATTTTATACAAAAAAAACTTGGAATTTTGATTTGTCTTAGAATTGTTGAATATTTAAAATTTGCTTCATTTTGCGTTCATATTCATTAAGGTAATTCATAAAAAAATCCCGGTGAATAATTTCACCGGGATTATATATTTTTAAAAGTTGGATTAGATTATAAGCCTACTCTTATAAATCCTGTTACTTTTAGATCTGCATTTACAGATTTTACATAATCAGCAACTGAGATACTAGAGTCTTTAATGAAATCTTGGTGTACCAAAGTGTTGTCTTTGTAGAATCTCTGCATTTTACCTTTCAAGATATTATCGATGATGTTCGCTGGCTTACCTTCTTCAGTAAGTTTGTGTCTTTCGATCTCTAATTCTTTGTCGATTGTTTCTTGAGAAACTCTAGTTTCGTCAAGAGCGATTGGGTTCATAGCAGCAGCCTGCATAGAAACAGATTTAGCAACTTCATCAGCTCCGTCTACTTTTGCAGAAAGAGAAGTGATCGCAGCAATTTTGTTTCCAGCGTGGATATAAGCCCCTAGGAATGGTCCCTCGATTCTTTCGAATGTACCAATTTCGATTTTTTCACCGATAACACCTGTCTGCTCAATTAATTTCTCAGCAACAGTCATTCCGTGGAAATCTGTAGCTAATAATTCTTCTTTAGTAGCAGCAAAGATTGCCATTTCAGCTAATTCATAAGCTAGCTCGATGAAAGCTTCGTTTTTACCAACGAAGTCAGTCTCGCAGTTTAAAGAGATAATAGCACCTAAAGTGTTATCTTCATTTACTCTTGCGATTACAGCTCCTTCAGTAGATTCTCTGTCAGCTCTGTTAGCAGCAACTTTTTGTCCTTTTTTTCTAAGGATATCTACTGCTTTTTCGAAGTCTCCTTCAGCTTCAACTAGAGCTTTTTTGCAGTCCATCATACCTGCACCTGTTTGGTTTCTTAATTTAGCTACATCTGCAGCAACTGGTGTATAAGACATAATATCTATTATTTTTTTATTTAAGATTAGTATTAATTTTTAGCTTAATTTTAGAGCAGTGCAAAGATAATGATTTTAATCATAAACTAAAAAATGACTTTTCACGTTATTAATATATTTAATACTATTTTAAAGATTTGATTAATGAAAAAAATCTTCCTTCTCCTTTTTATAAGCATTTTTGCCCTTGGTTTTTCTCAAAAAAAGAAAAAAACAAAATCTAAAGCTGTTGTGGAAAAAGAAACAGTGATTATTTATACGGAGCAGGATGCAGAGATTTCAAAAGAAGCAAGAGTGATTGCAGGTTTTATTAAACAAAACCCTGGACATGCACGAACAGATTTCTTTAAAAAAAGGTTGATGGATATTATCATGGCTGATAATTCACCTGAAGCAAAACCTACCATAAAGCCAATCAGTAAAGAGAAAATTGAAAATATTGTTAAAAATAATGAACTGAATAGTGGTAAAGTAATAGCTGCCAATAAAGCATCCACTTCCAAGAATACAGATAAAGTAAATAATGCAATCAATGCGTTAAAAGAAGAAAGGTTAGCAAATTATGCGCCGGCAGGAACTGCAAAAAGCGCAGGCTCTTCGGTAAAATCGGAGCCTAGTGAAGCGAATAAGAAAACAGCTGCCATGCTTACCCATCTTTTTAATAATGATATCAATAAAAATGAAGCCTATATCAATATTAAAAACAGATCAAGCTGTAATTTGATCATAAAAATAAATGGTAAAAAGTATTATAATTTAAGTGTTCCGGCCAGAGGGGAAAACTTTATTTTAATTGATAAAGGAGAATATGTATTGACTACAATGGTATGTGATGCAAAATATTCTTCGCTGAAGAAAATTACTCAGGATGTAGAGATTGCCCTCAATGTCACTGATTAATGAAGAAGAAAGCTAAAATAAAAAGGTTAAGAAATTTTCTTAACCTTTTTTATTTTTTTATCCTTTAAACTGACCCATCGCAATGAATTTATCCTGTCTCTGGGTTTCAAGCTCTTGTCCTGTAAATTTGGAGAACGCTTTGATATTTTGTAAAATAGAATTTTTCAAGTTCAAATAAGTAGTTTCCTGGTCGTAGTGAGCACCTCCAAGGGGTTCCTCAATAATTCCGTCAATGAACTTTTCTCTTAAAGCATCCTGAGGAGTAAGGTTCAATGCATTGGCAGCATCTTCCTTATGATCCCAGTTTCTCCATAAAATAGAAGAGCAACTTTCTGGTGCAATTACGGTATACCATGTGTTTTCCAGCATATATACTTTATTTCCTACACCTATTCCTAATGCTCCACCACTTGCTCCTTCTCCAATAAT
Source organism: Chryseobacterium nakagawai (assembly GCF_900637665.1). NCBI lineage: Bacteria > Pseudomonadati > Bacteroidota > Flavobacteriia > Flavobacteriales > Weeksellaceae > Chryseobacterium > Chryseobacterium nakagawai. The sequence goes on along the minus strand of NZ_LR134386.1, from coordinate 5,267,912 downwards.
ATAAGTGAAGATAGGCGTTTTCAGCTGAACCATTTCAAAAATATTTCTTGCAATCGCTTCACCTTGCCCTCTTTCTTCAGCTTCTAATCCTGGATAAGCTCCCGGGGTATCCACTAAAGTTACTACAGGAATGTTGAATTTCTCAGCAAGCTTCATTAGTCTTAAAGCTTTTCTGTATCCTTCAGGATTTGGCATCCCGAATCTTCTATGCTGTCTTTCCTTAGTTGTTCTTCCTTTTTGAGTCCCTATGATCATTACTCTCTGACCATCCAGGGTCATCAATCCTCCAATCATTGCCGGATCATCAGCGAAATTTCTGTCTCCGTGAAGTTCTAAGAAACTGCCTTTGTCTGCCATCCCGTGGATATAGTCCAATGTATAAGGACGATCCGGGTGACGGGACAGTTGTACTCTTTGCCAAGGTGTAAGATTGCTATAGATTTCTTTTTTCTTTTCTAAAATCTTATCCTCAATCTGGCTGCATGCTAATTTTACATCAACACCACTTTCTTCTCCTACTAAAGAACACGTCTGGTATTGGTCCATCAATTCTTTGATAGGAAGTTCGAAACTTAAATATTCCATTTCTTGAAGTAAATTAAATCTTTCAAATGTATGAAAAATTATGGTAATTTTATTTAAAATTATTTATAGCATTGCTTATTCTGGCGATACTTTCCTCTTTTCCAATGATTTCCAGAATGTCCGGAACGTCTGGTCCTTTCAATTCTCCTACCAAAGCTAAACGAAGCGGCATCATTACTTTACCCATTCCCAAGCCTTTATTTTCCGCGAAATCATGCATAGTTTGCTTGATTATTTCTGCAACGAAGTCTGTAGATTGGAGTAGGATAGCCAATTCTCCTAAAATAGTAGATGTTTCGTCATTCCATGCTTTTTTAGATGCTTTTTCATCATATGAGGTTGGGGCTTCAAAGAAGAATTTTCCGTTTTCATAGATATCTTTCGGGAAAGTAGCTCTTTCCTTCATCAGAGAAATTACTGTTAATAGCTTTTTGTCAGAAGCATTGGATAAGTCAAGCCCTGAGTTTTTAAGCATTTCAAGAAGTTCTTCATCTGACTTCATCTGAATATACTGATGGTTGAACCACTCTGATTTTTCTTTGCTGAATCTTGCTCCTGCCTTGTGAACTTTATGAAGATCAAACTCTTTAATCATTTCATCTACAGGAAGAATTTCTTTATCTTCAGCAGGTGACCATCCTAATAAAGCTACCATATTAATGAAGGCATCAGGAAGATATCCGTTTTCTCTATACCCTTTAGAAATATTTCCTGTTACAGGGTCTTTGAAATCAAGCGGGAATACCGGGAATCCAAATTTATCACCATCTCTTTTGCTTAATTTTCCTGAAAGCCCTTTCTTTAAAAATTGCTTTACAGCAGCAGTTAATGGATTATCTTTATCGTTTTCACTCAGCATAGATTTGAATCTAGGGCTTTTTACTTCCGCAAAGAATGATTTGATGATCGGTGCAGATTCATCGAAAGAAAACTGGCTATTTTTTGCCACAAATTCATCTGTAAAAGATTTTGTGATCTCATCAATATTATCTTTGTTAATTAACGTTGAAACATCAGGCTTTAATATTAATGAAAGGTGCGCGAACTGAGGTGCTTCCCAGCCCATTGCTTCATATAATAAAGTATGCAGTCCTAGAGATGGTAACCATTCTTCACCGCGGATTACATGAGAAATTTCCATTTCGTGGTCATCAATGATGTTGGCGAAGTGGTAGGTTGGCATTCCGTCATTTTTTACCAGTACTTTATCATCTAATGTATTGGTGTTCACAGATGATTTTCCACGGATGATATCTTCAAGATTTAATACTCTGTCTACAGGCATTTTGAATCTCACCACATATGGTGTTTTCTCATCCAATAATTTCTGAACTTCTTCCTCAGAAAGCGCAAGACTGTTTTTTAAACGGTTTCTCGTTTTATTATCATAAGAGAAAACTTCTCCGTTTGCTTCGAATTCTGCACGTACAGCATCTAATTCTTCCGGAGTATCAAATGCCATATAAGCATAATCTGTTTTCAAGATCTGCTCAGTATATCTGTCATAAATATCTCTTCTTTCAGATTGTCTGTAAGGGGCAAATTTTCCTCCTTTCTTAGGACTTTCATCAGGGATGATTCCACACCATTCTAAAGCTTCTTCAATGTATTCTTCAGCTCCTTCTACATATCTTGCGGTATCTGTATCTTCAATTCTCAATACAAACTCTCCCCCTTGATTTTTAGCAAAAAGGTAATCATATAATGCAGTTCTTACGCCTCCCAAATGTAAAGGTCCGGTAGGACTTGGAGCAAAACGTACTCTTACTTTCTCCATTTCAATTTAAATTTTGGTGCAAATTTACTTAAAGTAACTTGAAAAATAAATTGTTTCATTTGATTATGTAAGAAAAGCATAAAAAAAACTATCTGAAAACAGATAGTTTTTTTTATGTTGAAAAGTTTTTATTTAATAGATATTTGTAATGTCCTCTACAGCAATTTCGTGTCTTTCAGAATCATTTCCTTCAAGAATAAAAGTTGCATAATAGCTGGTACCATTTATTGCATGCGTTTTTTTAATGATTTGAAGTTTAAATCGAGGATTTGAAACGGTCCCGGAATATGTATTTGTAGACCATATAGCATTTCCTGAAACATAGGGCTGTGCTTTGTATAATACCAAATTACCATCGGTTTGTGCATTTAAAAAAGGTTGAGCCACGCCATTACCCAAATTTGTATTGGAGGCCCATTTTACAGGATAAGGTACCGGTCCCCAAAAATTGATAGGACTTGCATAAAGTACCAGATTAGAATCAAATTGAAGATCCAGATGTAAGTTTACATTTCCGTAGTTTAAAACTAAGGATTGCCCAGCATTAAGGCTCGATATTCTGTGGCTTTCAGCAAGTACCTCAGTCTTTGTCAATGAAAACTTTTCCTGTACATTCATATTTTTGGCAGTTTGTACAGGAGTTTGCTCCGTCATTGAATCGGTTTCTCTTGAGCATGATGTGATGGCTAATGTTAGTAAAGTTAAAGTTGAAATTTTTAATAGTTTTGTCATGGAAATTTATAATTTTCCGGCAAAGGTAATTAAATTTCTATATTCGGTGAATAAAATAATATTAATTTTGTTAATGCTGATCGGTGTTTGTGTTAATGTATATATTTGTATTAACTCACTTATTTGAGATTTTATATGCTTCAGAAGGCATACTGTCAACAATGAAATACGTTTCAAATCCATTAAATATTTCAGATAGCTGTAACCACCTTATCATATCTGTAAAACTCACTAATTTTCTTTTTCAACCATTATAAACTATTCTCTCAATCTTGTTTATAAAACCGTCCAAAATTCTTTCGTAATTTGCTCTCAAGTTGTTTATTGTGAACGTTCTGTGGTGAAAACATTTTGCTGATTATAAGTTGAATGAACAATTTTATTCTTTTTTATCATAATGCACAACGGGTTATGTAATCTATTTTTCTAAAAAAGAGATCTTATAGCACGTTCAACTTTATAGATGGTTTTATACGTAAAGGTTTTTTTTATTTTTTTTAAGGTTTGGCGAAGATTGAATACATGCTCTATTTCTGCCAGCGACATATCAGAATTCAACATTTGACCATAAATATCACGATGTTTGGTGAAAATATGCCATTCCATCTGATGTCGTTTTACTTTACTCTCATGTAAAGATTTTACCATAGAATCTTCTCTTTGTCTATAAAAGAACTGGATAGAATCTAATTGTATAACAATATCATCTTTCCTTAAAAGCTGAACCCAGAATTCCCAGTCTTCATATCCAAGTTTCATGTCTGTGTCATATCCGGAAGTTTTTAGGTAATCTTCTTTTTTGAAAATAGCAGAACAAAAGATATGATTTAAAAATAAAAGCTTTTCATAATTGTATGCCGGAAGATCCCAAAATTCATTTTTAGCACCAAAAAACTCTGCTTGACAATATACCAGCTTGGGTTGTGGGCTCTTTGCAAACTCTTTTTCAGCCAATTCGAGATAGTGTGTTCCTATTCTATCATCACCATCCAGCGGAAGAATAAGAGTTCCTTTTGCAAGTTTAATTCCATTATTTCTGCTTGCAGAAAGACCCTGATTGTGTTGGTTGAGTTTAATAAAACGGGAGTCTTTTTCACAATACTCATCAATGATTTTTTCAGAATGATCTGTGGAACCATCATTTACAATGATACATTCCCAGTTTTGAGATGTTTGAGCCAACACAGAATCAAGCGTTTCACTCAAATATTTTTCCTGATTGTAGCAAGGGACAATTATGGATGTTGTTATCATTGGTTTATTGTACGTTTGTTAGTGAATATATTGCTTATCATTAAAAGGATATATTGGAAAGGAAACTCTTTTTTTGTTTTTCTGCTGAGCTGTTCAATTTTCTCCAAGTCTACAGAAAGCCCTTTCTCTAAAATGTCTACAAATTCTTTTTTGAGTGTATTGCTCTGAAGAATTGCTTTCTTTTTGTTATAATTATTAATCGTTACTTTAATGGCTCTTTTATATTCGTCGAACTTAGATCTTCGGTACACAGCAGTTAAAGCTTTTAGATTTGCAATTGAAAGTTTAAAGAAGTTTAAACCTACCTGCTGATCTTCATGAATTCTATAATAAGTCAACTTTTCATTATGAAAAGAAAAGGAAGAGTGGTAAGATGAAACTAATGAAATCCACTCATCATGGTGGAAATCATTGTACACCGGAATTGGAAAAAATTGCGGAATAAAATTTTTTCTTATGGCCATGGTGGCTCCGGTTGCAATATTGGTAATTGAACTTATAATTTCAAAATAATCATATTTTATTTTTTCCTCATTTAATACATTGGGGATGTCCCAAACAGAAATCCTATTACAGTCTATTTCATTATTAAGGAGGCAGCAGCCGTTGGTTGAAATAACATTGGTATCAGGATTGTTCCTGAAGTAAGAAACGATGCTTTCCACCTTATTTTCCTTCCATAGATCATCCTGATCACTTAGAAAAATAATATCATTATTACACAGAGAAATAGCCTTTTCGAAATTTTTTACACTTTTTAAATTTTGCTCATTTACATAAATATGAAATAAGCCAGGAAATAAGGAATCATACTCTTTCAAAATAGAAAGCGTAGTGTCGGTAGATTGATCATCACAAACTATAATCTCATCTATTTTATAGGTTTGATTGATAATCGAGTCTAGCTGTTCTTTTAAATATTTTTCGCCATTATAAGTGCAAAGAGCAACAGATGTTTTCAATTTTCTTTAAAATTTATAGGTTGATAAGGATGGTCATTAAATATATAACGAATCCAATTGCTGAAAGCGTATTTTTTATAAATATCTGGAGCTACTTCCACGTATTCTTTCTCTAAAAAAGGAATGATATCATCATAGTTCTGCCCTTCCCAAACCAAAATATTATTTGGATGATAAAAGTCGTAATTTTTTACTTCTGGATTATTGGTAATGAGTTTCTTTTTAAAGCACAGTGCTTCAAATACCCTAAATGATAATCCGTTATGTATGCTGGTGTTATGAAATTCCAACAGGTAATTATATTTTTGAATCTCATAGATCATCTCAGAATATGTGAGGATATGAGCTCTTATTTTTACGGAAGAATTGGCCAGCTTTTCAGGAATATTACTTCTGGTATATACGATCTGAATGTTGGTTTCTATTTTTTGTTTCTCAAAATAATCAGCAATAGAAATTATTTCATCAATTCTGTTTTCTAAATAGCTTCCCAGGAAAAATACTTCATCTTTGGAAGTTTTATCTGATTTTTCGTAGCTGTCTATGTAAAAATTTGTAGCAGGAAATAGATTAGAATATTGATCTTTATATTGAAAATAATCATCTTTATCAAACACGAAAAAACGATCGAAAAGTTTTATATAGTCAACAATTCCTGGATATCTTTGGAAACCATCCCACTGATACGCTGCGAAAATTCTAGATTTTTGCTTCAACATAGCCAGTGATTCCTTGGTAAAATAGTCAGGACGAATCACAAGAGCATAGTCAAAAGGATCCTTTATATGGTTTAGTTTTTCTAAAAGTTCTTCAGAGTGTCGTCTAACTCTTAGTTGAGATTTGAAATTTTTATTTTTTAAAAAGGTTTTTTGTACGAAATTTGATAGCTTTTCTCCAATATTTTTATATTTGAAATCTTTATCAGTTAAAACTAATAATTCTACGTTATAATTATTAAGTTCTAAATTTTTTACAATACTGTTGTATAAATTAAAGTGATGAGGAATTAATAGTGCTATTTTTTTTTTCATCCAAAATTTTAAACAAAAATAATAAATATATATTTGCAAAAAAAATATGAAAAAGAAACTTTTGATCGATCTTGAACGCCTCCGATATCCTAATTCAGGGATTGCGAATGTATTCAGAAATCTGGCAAAAGGTTTACAGGAGGAGAATTCTAAGTTTGAAATATTTTTTTTCGGGAAAAAAGAACAGCTTGAGGAATTCGAGCCTAAGCCTAATAGTGTTTTTTGGAATAAGACCCATCGCTTTTTTGAACGTTTTAGTGGGGAGTTTGATCTTATTCATGTAAGTCACCAGTTATCTTCGTACTTTCATAGAAATTATAAAAGCACAATAAAAATTGTTACTCTGCATGATTTGAACTTCTTGTATGAGAACCTTTCCAGTTCTAAAAAGAGGAAAATGCTGGGAAAAGTGAGAAGCAATGTGAAAAATGCAGACTATATTGTTTGTATTTCTGAGTATGCAAAAGAGAGTTTTATTCGTAATAAGAGGCTTTTTAATTTTACTAAACTAAAAGATGTTGTAGTTATACATAACGGAATTGACCTTCCAGCAGATAGAGAATATCAGTTGGGTAAATACAGCTATTTAAAAGATAAAAAGTATATTTTAAATATAGGGGTGCTTTTCAACAAAAAAAATCAGTTGACTTTGGTTGAAATGCTTCCTTATATAAAAGAAGATCTAGTACTTATCGCTTCAGATGAGAAGCTGTGGTACGGACAAGAAGTGAGAACAAGAATTAAAGAGCTCCATTTGGAACAAAGAGTCCATTTTCTTAAAAATCTTTCAGAAGAAGAGAAATATGCTGTTATTCAACATTCGGAGGCTATGTGCCATCCTTCTATTGCAGAAGGTTTTGGGATTCCGCCTATTGAAGCGATGGCCTTTGGTAAGCCTGTATTTCTTTCAACATATACGAGTCTTCCAGAAATAGGAGGAGATAAGGCTTTTTATTTTGACAGTTTTGAACCGAAATTGATGGCTGAGTTGTTTCAGGAGAAAATGAATCTTTATCACAGCAATGAAAAAGAAATGAGTCAGGAAATAAAAAATTGGACAGAGCAATATAGTTATACCGCAATGTCCAATAATTATCTTAAGTTTTATGACTCTGTTCTGAAGAAAAATTAAGCTTTATACTCCAGAATAGTTTTTTCAATAATTTTTACACAATCTAATAGCTGCTCTTCAGTAATGACCAAAGGAGGTGCTAATCTGATGATGTTACCATGTGTTGGTTTTGCAAGCAAACCGTTTTCTTTTAATTGTAAACAAAGATTCCATGCTGTAGAGCTATCCGGAGTGTCATTGATTAAAATAGCATTTAAAAGACCCTTTCCTCTTACTTTGGTAATCAGATCTGTTTTTTCGATCAACTTGTTGATCTCAGCTCTGAAAAGCTGCCCAAGTTCTTCTGCTCTTTCAGATAATTTTTCATCAGCTACTACATCTAATGCTGCTACGGCTACGGCACAAGCAATTGGGTTTCCTCCGAATGTAGATCCATGTTGTCCCGGCTTAATTACATTCATGATCTCATCATTAGCTAATACTGCTGATACTGGATACATACCTCCTGAAAGCGCTTTTCCAAGAATTAAAATATCCGGCTGTACATTTTCATGATGGCAAGCAATCAGTTTTCCTGTTCTTGCAATACCTGTTTGTACTTCGTCAGCAATGAAAAGGACATTATATTTTTTACACAACTCAGAAGCATTTTTAAGGAAGTTTTCATCCGGAACATATACTCCTGCTTCTCCTTGAATAGGTTCAACAAGGAAGGCCGCAATATTTTCTGCTTCTCTGCTTAATACTTCTTCCAATGCTTTGATATCATTGTAAGGGATCTTGATAAAGCCTGGTGTAAAAGGTCCATAGTTTTGGTTGGCATCCGGATCATTGGAGAAAGAAACAATAGTGGTAGTTCTTCCGTGGAAATTATTTTCACAAACGATGATCTTTGCGGCATTTTCTGAAATTCCTTTTACTTCATAACTCCATTTTCTGGCAAGTTTCACCGCAGTTTCTACGGCTTCAGCTCCAGAGTTCATCGGTAATACTTTGTCAAACCCAAAAAGAGTAGTAATCTTCTGCTCGTATTCCCCTAATTTAGAGTTGTAGAATGCTCTTGAAGTTAAAGCCAGTTTTTTAGCCTGTTCTACCAAAGCTTCTACAATTTTAGGATGAGAGTGTCCCTGGTTCACAGCAGAATATGCTGAAAGAAAATCATAATACCTTTTGCCCTCTACATCCCAAACGAAAACACCTTCTCCGCGGTCCAGAACTACTGGTAGTGGGTGATAGTTATGCGCTCCATGTTTGTCTTCAAGGTCAATAAAGTACTGTGAGTTTTTTGTTGTTTCTGCTGTTGACATATTGTTGGTTTTTTACAAATTTACGCAATATTAATGAGATCAATGAACAAATACCAGATGCAGTCAAAGATCAGAACTGAAGTAAATTTTGAGTCGGAATAAAGCTGCATCAGAGAATATTTTCTTTGCTGGTCAATTGTAGCAGGTATTATATCTTTATAAGAAGCGGATTTTTCCAGATTAATTTTTATTAATCTGGAAATGGGTTGAGAGTGAGAGAATTATATTAGGTAAAGGTGAAAGCTATCAGTTTTTTTGATTTTCTGGACAGATTCAGATACATTGTTGATTTCTTTAAAAATAGTAAGCGAAAAACTCCCTGAAAATTGAATAGAAGTCTCTTATTTCAAAATAGAGCGGACTTGAGCTTTCAATATTTTCAAAATGGTGCTCCCTAAAGAGTTTTTTGATTCTGGTCTGATGATAAAATTGTGAAACTGAAATAATACTGCTGTATTTAAGGCTATTAGCAATTTTTATAGTATTGATAACGGTCTTTTCAGTGTTATCCCCAAAGTTATCCACAAGAATCTTCTCTGAAGGGATTTTATTTTTTACCAGATACTTTTTCATTTCCGTACCTTCCCAATAACCTTCTTTGCCCAGACCACCACTAACCAGGATCTCTTTGATTTGTTTTTTCTGATAGAGTTCAATACTTTTATCTAATCTTGCTTGTAATCGTAGAGAAAGACTGCCATCTTCGTTCACTTTATTCCCGAAAACTACAGCAAGGTCTGCTTTCTGTTTAGAATTCGTAAGCCCATCGTAAGTAATATACAGAGCATGAATCATAAACCAGAAGAAGCCGGCTATCATAATTGATTTTAAAATTTTGGTCAGCATACCTTGTTATTATATATACGAAAATAAAAAACTGCCTCAAAGAGAGGCAGTTTAAAGTTTTTATTTTAAATAATCCTAATGATTATCATATTTCTTATCCATTACAAAATCCTCCATAAACTTTGTAGTGTAGTTTCCTGCAAGATAATCTTCATTATCCATCAGTTGTCTGTGGAAAGGAATCGTTGTTTTTACTCCTTCAATATAGAATTCCTCAAGTGCACGTCTCATTTTTGCAATCGCTTCCTCACGGGTTTGAGCCGTAGTGATAAGCTTAGCAATCATAGAGTCGTAGTTAGAAGGAATGCTGTATCCGGAGTATACGTGAGTATCTACTCTGATTCCGTGTCCGCCAGGAATATTTAATCCTGTGATCTTTCCTGGAGACGGTCTGAAGTCTGCATACGGGTCTTCAGCGTTGATTCTACATTCGATGGAATGTAATTTCGGGTAATAATTGATTCCTGAAATAGGAGTTCCCGCTGCAAGAAGAATCTGTTCTCTGATAAGATCATAATCAATAACCTGTTCAGTAATAGGGTGTTCTACCTGGATTCTTGTATTCATTTCCATGAAATAGAAATTTCTGTGCTTGTCTACAAGAAATTCGATAGTTCCTACTCCTTCGTATCCAATAAATTCAGCAGCTTTTACAGCAGCATCACCCATTTTTTCACGAAGTTCGTCAGTCATAAACGGAGAAGGTGTTTCTTCCGTCAATTTCTGGTTTCTTCTCTGTACAGAACAGTCTCTTTCAGAAAGGTGACAAGCTTTACCAAATTGGTCACCTGCAACCTGAATTTCGATGTGTCTAGGTTCTTCAATCAGTTTCTCCATATACATACCTCCGTTTCCAAAGGCTGCTACAGCTTCCTGAATTGCAGATTCCCAGTGATCTTTAAGGTCTTCAGCTTTCCAAACGGCTCTCATTCCTTTACCACCACCACCGGCAGTTGCTTTAATCATTACAGGATATCCTGTTTCTTCAGCAACTTTTACAGCATGCTCATAAGATTCAATCAATCCATCAGACCCAGGTACACATGGTACACCTGCAGCTTTCATGGTAGCCTTAGCATTGGCCTTATCTCCCATTTTCTCAATCTGCTCAGGAGAAGCTCCAATGAACTTGATTCCGTTCTTTTGGCAGATTCTTGAGAAGTTAGCATTCTCTGATAAGAATCCATATCCTGGGTGGATAGCATCAGCATTGGTAATTTCCGCTGCTGCAATAATGTTAGGGATTTTAAGGTATGAGTCTTTACTCATTGCAGGACCAATACAAACAGCTTCATCAGCAAATCTTACGTGAAGACTGTCTTTATCAGCAGTAGAGTATACCGCTACGGTTTTGATCCCCATTTCTTTACAAGTACGTAGAATACGCATTGCAATTTCGCCACGATTGGCTATTAATATTTTCTTGAACATCTCTCCGAAATTTTAAATTATAAATTTTGAATTTTAAATTATTTTAAATGAAAAGACTTCATCTAAAATTTATAATCTTTAATCTAAAATTCCTTAAGATGGATCTACTAAGAATAATGGTTGGTCATATTCTACCGGAGTAGCATCGTCAACTAAAATTTTAACGATTTTTCCGCTGATTTCAGATTCAATCTGGTTGAATAATTTCATTGCTTCAATAACGCAAACTACTTTACCAACAGAAACTTCATCACCTACATTTGCAAATACATCTTTATCAGGAGATGGTTTTCTGTAGAATGTACCAATCATTGGAGATTTGATCGTTATATATTTGCTGTCATCAGATGCAGCTTCAGCTTTTTCAGCAGGTGCAGCAGCAGGAGTTGCAACAGGTGCTGGAGCAGCTACTGCTTGTGGAGCTGTGTGGTATACTGCAGGTTGTGCATAAACAGCATCGCTTCCAGCTAATGGAGTTTTAATAGTGATTTCGAAATCTTTAGTCTTGTACTTCACTTCTGAAACTTCAGCCTTAGATACAAACTTAATAAGATTTTGTATGTCTTTAATGTCCATAAATTTGATATTTGATTTTGATCCAAAGATACCAAAAAAACGTAAAAAACAACAAAAAACCGCCAAATTTTATCAAAATTAGGCGGTTTTTGTATTAAAATGAGGCTTTTTCAGTGAAAAGCGACTCTTAGTTTTCTTCAGTAGTAGCTACTTCTTTTTCCAATACTACTTTACCTCTGTAGTAAAGTTTCCCTTCATGCCAGTGAGCTCTGTGGTATAGGTGAAGCTCTCCTGTTGTTGCATCTTTAGCTAATTGAGGAACTACAGCTTTGTAGTGAGTTCTTCTCTTATCTCTTCTTGTCGACGACTGTCTTCTCTTTGGATGTGCCATTTTCTAATAACTTTTTTAATTGATGAGCGATGAGATTCATCATCTCATCATATTTAAATTATTCTATTTAATTATTGTCTCTTAATTTTCTTAAAGCATCCCATCTCGGGTCACTTTCATGTTCTTCTTCTTCAGTTTCCTCAATTTCTTTCGGACTGAACTGGTCAAGAATTTTGATGTCTTCATCACTTACATCTGGTGATATTTTTTTCATCGGGATAGAGAGCATGACATTTTCATATATCAAATGTGCGATATTAAAAGCATGATCTCCTGTGGGAATTGTAATGACATCTTCATTGCTGTCATCATATTCTTCTCCAAAATTCACCAGAACTTTGATTTCATTCTCAATAGGATAGTCGAAATCTTCATTTGTGATATCACAAACCAACTCAACTAATCCATTTATTTTAATCTCAAATTCCAGAAAAGTAGTATGCTTATCAAGTAATGCCTGTACTTCTATTCTAGGATTTGTAAATTCCTGCTCAGTATCAAATAATTGAAAGAACGTATTATCTATCTCAAACTTGAACTCGTGTTTCCCGTTTTTAAGTCCGGAAAAGCTTACGTCATAGTTTCTTAACTTGTCCATAAAATGAGTGTGCAAAAATATGCATTTTTTTTATAATAACAAATAAAATTTAAAACAAATTAATTTAAAATTTGTTTTAACGGTTTATGCTTCAGTTTCCTCAGGTAGATCCTCGTCAATTCCGTTGTCAACAGCTATTTTTCTTGGCTGAAGGCGGTTGCTCATCAGCTCGCTGTATTCACTTCTGTTGTTGAAAACTTTAATTGCTGTGAAGATCGCTTCTGTAAAACTTTGTTCATCTGCAATGTTTTTCCCCGCTATGTCATATGCCACTCCATGATCCGGAGAAGTTCTAATAAAAGGAAGGCCTGCTGTATAATTTACACCTTCTTCATAAGCGAGAGTTTTAAACGGAGCTAATCCCTGATCGTGATACATTGCTAAGACTGCATCAAAGCTTTTGTATTTGTTCGGCTGGAAGAAGCTGTCTGCCGGGAAAGGTCCGAATGCCAGAATTCCATTATCCGAAAGTTCCTGAATAGCCGGGCTGATGATTTCTATTTCTTCGGTCCCGATTACTCCTCCGTCTCCTGCGTGGGGATTCAGTCCCAATACGGCAATCTTAGGTTTTTGAATGCAGAAATCTTCAATAAGTGTCTGGTTCAATACTCTGATCTGCTTTTTGATCTTTTCCTTGGAAATATTCTCAGCGATCTGAGAAATAGGAATATGATGAGTAGACACCGCTACTTTAAGACCTTCTGTTACCAGAAACATTAATCCTTTTTTACTGAATTTTTCTTCAAAATATCCAGTGTGTCCGGCATGCTTAAAGCCCATTTTTACCATTTCATCCTTGTTGATAGGAGCAGTGACCAAAACGTCAATATCTCCTTTTATCAATGCTTCCGTTGCAGCTTCTAAAGAATCGATAGCCATTTGAGTAGATTCTTCTGTAGGAACTCCCAATTCAACGTTAACATTTTCCTTGGTGAGGTTCACCATGTTCAGTTTGCCGGCTTGTGCCTGGGAAGCTTCATTTACATAGTTGAAATTAAGATTCAACTTGAAAATGTTTTTCTGATAAGTGAATAATTTTCCCGAACCAAAAATCACAGGAGTGAAAAAATCCGTAATGGTTTTGTCTGTCAGAGACTTCATGATGATCTCCGGACCGATGCCATTGAAATCACCGATTGAAATTCCTACTCGTACTTTATGGTTTTTTGGGCTCATTTTGATTATCTTTGAAGATTATAATTTACAAATTTAGCAAAAAATAATATGTTCACAGGAATTATTGAAGCAGTTGGTGTTATTGAAAAGATTGAAGAGAAAGGAAGCAACATAGATTTCACCCTGACATGCCCTTTTACAAACGAACTTAAAATTGATCAAAGTCTTGCACATAACGGATGTTGTCTGACGGTGGTTGAGATTAAAGATAATCAATATGTGGTAACAGCCATCAATGAAACACTGGAAAAGACCAATCTTGGAAAATGGGAGCTGGGAACCGTTGTTAATCTTGAGCGTTGCATGAAAATGGATGGAAGACTGGATGGTCATATCGTTCAGGGGCATGTTGACAAAACAGGAGTAGTAGTAGGAATTGAGAATAAAGACGGAAGTTATTTCATTACTATGCAATACGAGTCAGATGGAAGTTTTGTAACAGTGCCTCAGGGATCTATTACAGTAAATGGAATCAGTTTAACCGTAGCAAAAAGTGAAGATACTCAGTTCTCAGTAGCCATTATTCCTTATACCTGGGAGTTTACTAATATGAAAAACCTGAAAATTGGTGATAAAGTGAATCTTGAATTTGACATCATTGGTAAGTATATTGCTAGGTTAATTAAAAAGTAGGATGTCGTTAAATAAATATAAAGGATATAGTTTAAGGAACCGTGTGTTTTTCGGATTCTTATTGGTATGCTTTTTAAGTGTTGTGGCAACATCATTGGTTCCTTATTTTGTATTGAGAAATAACTCTCTGCAGCAGAGTAATATCGATATGCAGGAGAAAACCAATGCTGTCATGAGATATCTGGATTACGCCGTAAGCCGTACATTGGTAGAAACAAAAGATCTGCCGAAGGTCTTAGGTAATAAAATCTTTGAGATCGCAGATATTAACCAGCATGATATTGTTATTTATGATCTGAAAGGAAATTATTTGCTTTCTAATAAAGATGAAAGCCTGATTGATCAGAAAACATTGTCTATAGAAATTATCAACAAAATTCTGTCTACAGACGCCAGGATTGATATGACCAGATATGATGCTGCTAAAGATGCTAAGCTTACCTCTTCATATCTTTTATTGAAGAACAATGAGCTTGAACCAATCGGTGTTGTTTATATTCCTTTATATCATAATGAATCTGCTTATCTGGAAGTATTGCATCAGTATGTAAAATATATTCTTTTAGTGGATATATTTCTTATCCTGTTCAGTATCTGGATAAGTTGGGTAACTTCCAATAGTCTGGCAAAAACCATTACGAAGTTTTCTGATATGATTACACGTATTACATTATTTGAAAATGAAATGCGTCCTATCAGATATTATAAAAATGATGAATTAAATGCTTTGGCAAGGGCTTACAACAGGATGATTCTGCAAATTCAGGATCAAAAAGAAAGACTAAGGTTTAAAGCATCTGAAGAAGCATGGAGAGAAATGGCAAAACAGGTTGCTCACGAGGTAAAAAATCCACTTACTCCCATGAAGCTTACGATTCAGAATTTTGAAAGAAAATTTGATCCGGAAGATCCGAATATCAAAGAGAGAGTAAAACAGATGAGTAAAACAATGGTGGATCAGATTGATCTGATTGCCACTGTGGCCTCTGCATTCTCTGAATTTGCTAAACTTCCTGAGAAAAATAATGAAATCATCAATCTGAATACAGAAGTAGAAGATATTCTTCGTGTATTCAATGATGACAGTATCTTCATGCATGCCAATAAGAGCAATATTATGATTAATATGGATAGGATTTATCTTTCCAGAATCATTACCAATCTTGTGACCAATGCCAAACAGGCGGAAAGTGACGAAAGAAAATTAATTATTAATGTAGATGTAGAACAGCATCAGCGAAGAGTAATTGTTTCTGTTCAGGATAATGGGGTTGGTATCCCTGAAAATATGTATGAAAGGATTTTTGAACCTAATTTTACTTCCAAAACCAGCGGAATGGGGCTTGGTTTATCCATGGTAAGAAAAATGATTGAAGATTATAAAGGAGAAATCTCAGTGAAATCAGAAGTAGGAAAAGGATCTACATTTATTATTACATTGCCTACCAATCTATAGTGAAGCCTTTTACATTTAAACAGTTTGAAATTCAGCAGTCTAAAGACGTCTTTCGGGTAGGAACAGATGGTGTTTTGCTTGGAGCGCTGGCAGATGTGGAGTCTGCTTTCCATGTTTTAGAAGTCGGAACAGGAACAGGATTGATCTCATTGATGTTAGCTCAAAGAAATTCACAGGCTGACTTTTTAGGACTGGATATTAATGAGGAGGCTGTTACATTGACGAAACTTAATTTTGAAAATTCCCCTTTTCATACAAGGCTGAAAAACATTCATCAGGATTTTAAAACTTTTGAGACTGAAGAACAGTTTGATCTGATCGTTTCAAATCCACCTTATTTTGAAGAATCAGGATCTGATAAAGATAAAATTGCACGCCAGACGGTAGAGTTGAATTTCAGACAGCTTGTCGCTCAATCTGCTCCAATTTTATCTGAATATGGACTTCTTTCGGTGGTTATTCCTATTGAGGCCGGAGAGGCCTTTATTTCAATTGCTGAAGAAAATAACCTGTTTCTGATTAGAAGAGTTAATATCAAAGGTATAGAGAATTCAAAAGCAAAAAGATTGGTTCTGGAATTTTCTTCCAAGGAAAAAAACTTTTTGGAATCTGAATTTATTATAGAAAAAAGTCCGAGAAAATACTCGGACCAATATCTTGAACTCACTAAGGAGTTTCATGTTTTTAAAGAGGCTGGAAATTAGAAAATAAAAACTGTATTTTGTAATTAGTTTCTAAGTCTTTTATTCTTATTCGAATAGTTCTGCAGTATCCAATACGGATACTTTTCCATCTTCACATCTGATCGCTTCACCAGGGAAGTTCTGAATCATATGGTAATCGTGTGTTGCCATTACTACAGCGGCTCCGTTTTCAAGGGCAACCTGCTTAAGTAAAGTCATGATTTCGTTGGAAGTTTCAGGGTCAAGATTTCCTGTTGGTTCATCTGCTAAGATAAGATCCGGATGGTTAAGCAAGGCTCTTGCGATTGCAATACGCTGTTGTTCACCTCCAGAAAGTTCGTGTGGCATTTTATGCTTTTTGCTTTTCATGTTCACACTGCCTAGTACTTCATTGATTCTGTCTTCTATTTTTGTTTTATCATTCCATCCTGTAGCTTCCAAAACGAATTTCAGATTCTTTTCAACGGTTCTGTCGGAAAGTAATTGGAAATCCTGAAATACAATTCCTAATTTTCTTCTTAGGTTAGGAATATCAGACGGTTTTAGTTTAGCCAGTTCAAAGCCTACCACAGATCCATGTCCTGATGCTAATGGAATATGCCCATAAAGCGTTTTCAGAAGAGAACTTTTTCCGGAACCTGTTTTTCCAATAAGATAGCAGAATCTACCTTTTTTAATGTTAAGATTTACATCAGAAAGAACAGTAAAGTTTTTTTGCGCAATTTTTGCATGTTGTAAACTTATAATATTGTCTCCGGAGATATTTGTATGTGGCATAATTTAATTTTAAAGGCTATTTCTAACAAAAAATTTTCAATCTTTAAAAATAAAAAAAAGAAGTCTATTTGACTCTAATTTTAATAAATTTTAACAACAAAAAATGCCTGAAAAAGAACTTTTCAAGCATTTTTTGTATATGATAATAAAAAGATTATCTCTTAGCGCGTGCAGCACTAATCGTTAAACTCTTTCTGCCTTTAGCTCTTCTCGCAGCCAAAACTCTTCTTCCATTTGGCGTAGACATTCTTTCTCTGAAACCGTGTTTGTTTCTTCTTTTTCTTTCTGATGGCTGGAATGTTCTTTTACTCATTACTATATGTTTAAATCGTAATTAATCTATTAATTTTCAGGTTGCAAAGATATATAAATTTTTATAAGATACAAACTTTAATTATCTTTTTTTATAATTATCTGGAATGTTTTTTCTTCAAATATTTATAAACCCTTATGGAAACCTGAATTTCTCCGTGCAAAAATAATATTTAAATGATTTATATAAAAGCTCTATCTTTGAAAACTTAAATTTTAACGAAAATAAACACCAGATGTTTACACCAGCAGAACTTTTAGAGATCAATACATTACTTACACCTGAAAACAAAATAGTTATTCTTACTCACTATAATCCGGATGGTGATGCTATTGGTTCCAGCCTGGGATTGAAACATTATTTAAAGGCAAAAGGAATCTATGCTGAAGTGATTGTGCCCAATGATTTTCCAAAGTTTCTGAAATGGATGCCGGAAGCTAAAAAAGTAATCATTGCAGAATACAAAAGAAAGCTGGCTGCTGATATGATTGCTGCAGCAGATGTTATTTTCTGCCTTGATTTTAATTCTCCTTCAAGAATCGGCTTATTGGGGGACTGGCTGGTAAAAGCTCAAGGGAAGAAGATTCTTATTGACCACCACCAACAGCCTGAACCGTTTGATTTTGTATACTCAGATACAGTAATTCCTGCCACTTCACAAATGATTTATCACTTCATCGAAGCGATGAATGATGAAAAATTGGTGAATCAGGATATGGCAGAATGTATGTATACAGGAATTATGACGGATACTGGAGGTTTCCGTTTTCGTTCAACCAGTGCTACTACACATAGAATCATCGCTAACTTAATTGAAAGAGGAGCAGATCCGGCGATGATTACTTCCAATACCTGGGATACCAATACTGTTTCCCGTCTTCATTTGCTTGCTTTGGTTTTAGGAAGAATTGAAGTGGTTAATAATGGCACAGTAGCTATCCTAAGCCTTACAAGAAACGAGCTTAAAGAATTTGGTTTCCAGAAAGGAGATACAGAAGGTTTCGTAAATTACGGATTAAGTATTGCGGGAGTAAAAATGTCTGCCTTCTTTATGGAAGATCTATATGAAGATTTTATCAAGATCTCATTCAGAAGTAAAGATGATGTGGATGTCAATCAATTTTCCAGAAAATATTTTAGCGGTGGGGGGCACATCAACGCTGCAGGAGGTAAATCCAATGATTCTTTACCGGGAACTATAGAAATTTTCAAAGCAAGGCTGATCGAAGAGAACTTGTAGAAAGAAGTAAAGAGTAGGTTATGAATCCATTTTGGTATACTCTCGAACTCTTTAGAGTTTACATCCTCAAATTTTAGTGTATCCTTTTTCCTCAAGTTCTATACAGGTATATTCGTATACCTGCTGAAACATTTCATCCATATATTTCTTGTTGAAAAGGCTGTATTTTGTCATTTTCGGGGGGTCGAGGAATATATTGCAGTATTTTACCTTAGAATAAACTGATTTTGCGATAGCTAAATGGAGAATACGGTCGAATTCTTTCATGAGGCTCATCTTATTTAATTCATCAAAACTTATGGAATTGACATGAGAAGCAATCAGGAAATCACACTTATCCATAATAGGTTCAATAGGCAGGTTGTCAAGGACGCCGCCATCTACATAGATTTTTTCTCCCATTCTTACCGGAGGCAGGATGAAGGGAACGCTTGATGAAGCCAAAAGTGGAGTGAAAAGTTCGCCTTCAGAAAAGAAATCAACAATCCCATGGGTCATTTCCGTGGTGGCAACATACACGGGAATTTTCAGGATGCTGAAGTTGTCTTCGGGAAAATAATCTTTGAAGAGTTTTAAAATAAAGTTGGAACTAAAGATGCCGTTTTTTGATAATTTCAGGGCAGATCGCGAAAAAAAAGAAGTCTGTCTTACGATATCCATCATTTCATCCGGTGTTTTTCCAAATGAATAAAAGGCAGCTATGATAGAGCCTGCGCTGGTACCTGAAATAATATGAGGTTTAAGGTTGTATTCTTCCAGTGCTTTTAAAACAGCGATATGGGCAATTCCCCGCATTCCTCCGCCTGAAAGTGTAAGTCCGATAACCGGAGGTTTCGGTAGTGTCTTTTTTTTGAACGAGAATAAGCCCATTTCGAAAATTATACCTTACTAATATACAGGATTTTTCTCAATGTTTAGGGCTCGTCACATTCAGAATCAATCTTAATGAAAAGTGCATTGAATTCATTATTCATTTTTTCATCACGAGTAACTCTTTGTATTTTGTCATTAGCACAGTTTCCCCAGCCAAATGTAATCAGGTCAATGAGAGCATAATCTCTTTTATCTGATGAGTTAAGTTGTTCGTTGAACTGATTCATAATACGTTGTGGGTCACTATTTCTTTTGCTCATTTCTTCACGAAGTTGTTTCCATTCCGCAAACCTTTGTTCATCGGTTGAATTCAATGCTTTAGAAAAATTGGAGCAGCTATTGTTTTTAAGAAGGATGGAAGGATCAGAGTAAGCGATAATCTGAATTTTTTCCATTTCATACGTTTGAACAAGCTCTTCAAGACTCTTATTTTTAACATTCTGCCAATAAGGGGTATTGATGACTTTCAGATTCATGATTTGTGCTTTTCTTTCCGCAAAATCTTTATCCAGTTTTGCCAGAACCTGGTCTTTGTTATTCCTTATATGATTAAGATCTTTAAGATTGTGAACAAAAGGAGTGTCTAATAGAGATCCGCTCAGTTCAAACCAAAGTTTGTAAGTATCTTCAAGTTCTTTTCTGGAGTATTTACTGCTGTCGAAATATCCTTTATTGTCACATAGTTCCGTTCCAAAATTAAATACTTCCTGCTTAGGCTGAATGGCTGTTACGGTATCAGTTTTTGGAGATGATACCTGAACTGTATCATTTAGAATACTAGAAGTAGACGGGTTATCCTTTTTACAGCTTAAAAATGAAAGCAGAAGGAGGGTCGTAATAGCAATTTTCATGGTTTTACAATACTAATTTTTTAGGCAGATTATGCAGAAGTTCCGTATTAATGATTTCGGCACAGATGCCTGCTTTTTCCCAATGGCCGTTGTGACCGCAGTCTAATATATAAGATTTGATATTCGTTCTGTCCGGAAGATTTTTGATCGTAATATCTGTTTTTACAGCATTATCATGTTTGCCGGCCAAAACCAGAATTTTGGCTTCCAGATTTTGCATAATATGTTTTTTATCCGTTCTTTCTACCATACCTTTTACGCAGGCAAGAGCTCCCATATTGTTTGTGGAAAGTGCTGTTTCCAATGCAATCTCAATTTTACCTTCGAGAATGTCTCTTTCATTGGGGTTGAATAGATTGGGAATTCCAGCTCTTACATAATGGGGAAAAGCATCTTTAATGATTCTATAGCTTTTGATACGCTGTTGTTTCTTCTCTTCATCATCTGCAAAATAAGTAGAGAAGAAAAGAGTTAAGCTCTTCAATGTTTCAGGATATTTTTCTGCAAAAGCCAAAGAGGTATATCCGCCCATAGAATGTCCCAATAGATGCACTTTTTCCAGGTTCTGGTAATCCAAGACTTTTTTTACTTCCTCAGCCATCAATTCCATAGTGTGAATTTCTCCCAGAATCTCAGATTTGCCATGGCCTGGAAGATCAATTTTTAACAATGAGAAATCTTTAGAAAGGTGAGGCTCCATATCACTCCAAATGGATAGATTTTCCATAAAGCCGTGAAGAAGTACTAACGTTTCTTTTCCATTTCCTTTTCTTTCAAAATTCACCATGATTCCAAAATTGTATAGATTAAAATAGTACAGCATTTTGTTGGCTGTAGTTTAGTTTTCCTTTCAAATGTAAACAAAAAAGAGCATTTTAAAAATGCCCTTTCTTTTTTATTGAGTTAATTCTTTGTAAACCTTTGTTTCCCAAGGTTTGATATCTGTTACTCCATAACGTTCTTTTTTAGCAATAGCCAAATTATCCAGCATGTCTACAAAATTTTTGTAGTTGGCTTCATCAGTAGGCTTGATAATTACTGTGAAGTTTTCCTGATTAGGAGCATTTTTGTAGGCTTCAGAAATAATTTTTGAAACATTTACCCCGTTGAAGTTGGTTTCTTTAAGGTTAGTAACATTTAAATCTGTTGCATTACTTTGGTGATAAAATACTCTGTTGTCTTTTCCAAGAATAAATGTGACCTGGTTTTTTTGATTCACTACAGGGCTGGTTGGTGGATTTCCTTTTGCGGGAAGTCCAAGATCCATCACATTCGGTTTTGTGAAGTTTGTGGTAAACATGAAAAACATCAATAGTAAGAAGTTGAGGTCTACCATGGGAGTCATGTCTATTTTTATGAATTTCTTTTTTTGCTTGCCGCCTTGTTTTTCTTGTGCGATTACTTCAGCCATAATTAATATTTTAAAATGTTAAACGGTATTTGATGAAAACGTTGAAAATCCGATCGTGATTTTGAAAAATGGATACAAAGTTCATACCTAAAATTTAAAATATTTAATAATCTTTCATTTTTATTGTTGATTTGGAATTAAGTTTTGTTAAAAACTGTCGTTAATGTTATTGAAGACGAATGGTTTATTGAGGGTTTAGCAATAAAAAAACTCACACTGAAAAGTGTGAGTTGAAAATTGTATATAAATAATTTATTTGCTTTTCTTGAAGTAATTAACTCCGCATTCCAGGAACTTCTTGAAGTCTTCCTTTGGCATATATCCGGAAACAGGAGTGTTGATTACTTTTCCGTCAGGAGTAATTAAAACATAATGAGGCTGAGAGTTGTTGTTGAAGTTAACCTGTTGGAATAGGCTCCATCTGTCCCCAATCGTTTTAACTTTTTTGATTTGTCCGTCCCCAAGATCAATCTTTGTTTTTTGATCTTCAGGAAGCTCTTCTTTATCATCTACATATAAAGAAGCTAAGACAATATCATTTTGAAGGATCGGTAAAATATCCGGCTCGCTCCATACAAATTCTTCCATTTTTCTACAGTTTTCACAACCATATCCCGTGAAATCGATTAAGATAGGCTTGTTTTCCTTTTTAGCAACTTCTATTGCTTTAAAGAAATCGTGTTCAGGATGCATTCCTAGAATACCATCTTTTTCATCGTGGAAATAACTTACATTCAATGGAGGCAGAATCCCACTTAATAATTGAAGTTTTGGACGGTCAGATGGAATTAATCCCTGAATAAGGTAGATCACAAAGCCGAATCCTAATACTCCTAATATTTTTCTAGTGATTGAAATTTTAGGTTTTTTATCATCATGCGGAAACTTGATTAATCCGAATAGATATAAAGCCAATCCTAAAGCAATAATGATCCAGATCGCAATAAAAAGTTCTCTTTTTAAGAAGAATGTTTTAGATACAAGGTCTGCTTTTGATAAGAATTTTAAAGCTAAGGCTAGTTCAACAAAACCTAAAACAACTTTTACAGTATTCATCCATCCTCCTGATTTTGGAAGACTTTGTAATGCCTGTGGGAATAAAGCCAGTAATCCGAAAATAATTGCCCAGGCTAATCCAAATCCAGCTAATGCAAATGTTAATAACATGGGAACATTAGAAGAACCTGTTACGGCACTTCCTAATAAACTTCCCAGAATAGGTCCTGTACAAGAGAAAGAAACAATTACCAGCGTTAATGCCATAAAGAAAATACCGATGATCCCACCAGCTTCCTCAGCTTTTGAAGACTTGTTGGCAATAGAACTAGGCAATGTAATATCATAATACCCGAAGAAACTTCCGGCAAAGAAGATAAATATAATAAAGAAGGCAATATTAAGCCATACACTGGTAGAAATCTCATTGAAGATATTTCCTGCAATCCCGTCGATAATATGGAAAGGAATACTCAATAAAACGAAAATAAGAAGAATGAAAAATCCATAGATCAAAGCATCTCTTTTACCTTTTGCTTTATCCTTATTTCCTTTCGTAAAGAATGAAACTGTTAAAGGAATCATCGGGAATACACATGGTGTTAGTAAAGCAATTAGCCCTCCAATGAATCCTAAGAATAAATAGGTCCAATAGTTCTCATCTACTTTTGTAGCAGCAGTTCCGCAATCTGTTAATGGTTTTTTGAAATCCAGTGTTTCAATTTTTAGCTGCTTAGGATCCAGTGTTGAAGTTTCAGTAATAGTCATCTCCGTTTTAGCTGGATTTTCAGTAACAGTTTCAACAGCTTTTACAGAATCTTTTGAAGGTACCACGGTCTCTTTAGTAACAGCTTCCTCTGTAACTCCTTTTGGTGTTATTTTTTGATTGAATTCTAAAGTGTTTGGAGCAAGGCAAACTCTGTCATCACAAGTCTGATAAGTGATTTCAGAAGTAACATCAGCTGGTTTAGTAGGATCCTTCAGCTTGAATTTTTGCTTAAATCCAGCAGTGTTAGAATAAAAAACAATAGTTCCTCCAAAAGCTTCAGAGAATTCTTCATGTTTTTTACCTACTTCAGTAAACTTGCCGATCAGCTCAATATTCTTTCCCGAAACTTTATATTCTGTAGGAATCCCTGTGTCTTCAGGAAGATCTTTAGAATAAATATGCCAGCCTTTTTCCATGGTAGCATTCAATACCGCTTCATACTGGTTGTTGCCCAGATCGTTAACGGTGAATTTAAATTTTACAGGATTTTTTATCTGCGCATTAATCCCTGTTGCTAAAAACAGTAGAATTAATAAAAACCAATTTCTAAATTTCATTGTTCATTTCATTAAAAATTTTAAGACTTCATTCAGTCTTCTCATTCTTTGTATATCTTCTATCCTGTCTGAAAGGAATGATCCCAAGTATAGAATCATTGCTGTCAGCCATTATCCAGATTTTTTTGCCTCGCTAAAATAGATAATTTTTCGTCCTTAAAAAACTTAGAAACTTTCTTTTTAACCCAAATGGGTAAAATATTCAGTCTTCTAATGGATTTGTAATAGGGGTATTACTTTTCTCTTATTTCTAAATCATTATTAATTTTGTTAATAAATAACTCTATTTCAGTATGAAATACTTGCAAAAAATTAATTTAAGTTTTTTAAAATATCCTCTACAGAAGCCCTTTTCTTATAGTCTGGGTCAAAATGTCTCCATGTAATTTCTTTAGCCTCATTAAGTATAAATGTTGCAGAAACAGGAAGTCTTCCCGAATTATCTGACCTGCTTTTAGTAAAATCATCTTTCAGTTTTGAGTTATAGAAATTCAGAGTTTCACTGTCAGGAGTATAAAGAACGTCAAAGGCCTCTGCAATTTTATAACCTTCATCATATAAAACAGTGTACTCAGTTTTTGTTTTGTTAATTGTTTTTTCTATGAACTCTGGTTTTTCTGGAGATATAATAATGAGTTTGGCGTTTTTGGATTGTAGTTCGGGTGCGATATTCTGTAATGTTTCGATATATTGATTACAAAACGGGCACCATTGCCCTCTGATAAAAACAACAACCATTTTTTTGTTTTCTTTTGATGAAGAAAATGTATTACCCAAATGATCTTTAGCATTGAAATTATCAATCTTATCTCCAATCATTTTTCCTTTTACCTGATCAGGAGTTTTGCTGGAGGAAGGTGTTCTTTTTCTTAAGACAGATGCTCCAACTTCTAAAAACTGTTCTGGATTATAGTAACCAAAATCATATTGAACCAGTTTCCCCTTTGGGTCTAAGAATAAAAAAGAGGGATAGTTTACAACTTTAAACTCTTTTACCAGTTTTACGCCTTCTTTCTCAGCGTCTATAGCAATATTTACAAAGTTTTTGTTGAACATCTCTCCAATTCGGGGATCAGTGAAAGTATTCTTTGCCATAAGTTTACAAGGCCCACACCAGGTAGTATACAAATCAATGAAAATAAGCTTATTTTCTTTGGCTGCGATTTTTTTCGCTGCCTCTAAATCAATTTTTTGAAAATTGATACCCGTGTTTTGCGCATTAAATAAAACTCCTGCTAATATGAGGAGACTCAATACTATTTTTTTGAACATAATGTTTCTTTTTTTATATGTTCCATTAAAAAGGGAAAATCACCCGTTAATTTGATTATTTTGTGTAATGTATTGGTTTTCAGGTTGAAAAAATACTGTTATTTCTTATTTTTTTGATTTGTTCAACACATTTGTATTTTTGGTTCTGGGCATTATGCCTGCTGGAATATTGGTATTTGTTCTGGATTTCCTCAATACTTTTATTTTCAATAAAAATATCATGGATCAGATTCTGACAATGCAGAGAGATAGACTTAACATAACCAACCAGCTTTTCCCAATAATATTTTTCATTTTCGATAGCAGAATTAATTTCCTGATAGTTTTCTGTAAAATAATTTTCACGAGATTCTACATAAAAATTTCTATTTCTTAATCTTTTTAACCACAAATTTTTAGAAATTCCAATGAGATAATTTCCCAAGCAGGTTTGGATTTTGAAATTGTCAGCATGCAATTTTTCATAGAGGATGAGTAATGCATCTTGGAAGATATCTTCTGCATCTTCCAGGTTACCTTTATTTTTAAGAATAAATTTTTTTGTATACCCGAAATACTGTTGGTACAAAACACCAAAAGCTATATTGCTGTCTTTTTTAAAATCATCAACAGCTAATGAATTAGTTGTTCTTCTGTCCATACTACAGTTATCTTTTTTTGAGTATTTCTATCTGTCTGATACCTGCGGTCCTGTCTTAGAGGAATTACTCCCAGAATATGGTTTCTTGAATCACACAATAACCAACTCTTTTCCTTGCTCAGAACAGATAGTTTTTCGTCTCTAAAAAATTTAGAAACTTTCTTTTTACCCGAAAAACCTATTGGATAAAACTCATCTCCATCCTGCTGTTTTCTCAAATAGAGTGGAAAGTGAAGCTTTTCAGCATCAAAATCCCATTCAAATCTTTTATTGATTTCATTAATGTTTTCAATATGATTTACGAGATTGATGAGGACTTGGTTTTCGGAAAAATCAAAATGATGAATCAGTATTATTTCCTCTTCGATTTCCGATACATTATTTTTCTCCGTAAAAATCAGTTCATCACGATTGATGATCAACTGATATTCCTTTGAAAAAAAAGAACGGTTATTTTCTGCTTTAAAAATTTTAGGGATTTCTTCCTCTTGGTTGAAGCCGTATTTTTTTAAAATTTCAAATTTCACGAAATCGCTTTCCTGATCCAGCTTTTCCTTTGATAAGATTTTATGGTCTGGGTTAAATATCGTAAGGCGATTTTCTATTTCCTGAATCTGTTTCTGGACAAAATCTTTGGTTTGATTGAGGTATAAAGAACTTTTTTTGAAGTTTTCCAGAAAGTGATCATTGGTTTCCAGTAATTTCGGAACAATTTCATTTCTGATCTTGTTTCTCAGATAATCACTCTTTTTATTGGAAAGATCTTCCCGGAACTCAATATTGTTTTCTTCTGTAAACTGATAAATTTCCTGCTTTGAAAATGGTAAAAGCGGACGGAGGATATAATTGTCATTGGAGGGAATCCCACTTAGCCCATTGATTCCAGCAGCTTTGGAAAGATTGATGATAAAAGTTTCCAACTGATCGTTGAGGTGATGAGCGGTAACCAGATATTCCAGTTTTTGCTTTTCCTGAATTTTCTTAAAAAAAGCATATCTAAGTTCTCTGGCCCAAAGTTGGATAGAATTATCCGGTTTTTGATCCTTTTCCGAAACTTCATACAGATGGAACCTGATGTGATTTTTCTCACAAAAATCCTGCACTACTTTTTCATCCCTATCCGAATCTTCTCCCCGAAGTTTGTAATTGATATGAGCCACCTGAAATGAATATTCCAAATTCTGCTTTTCATCTCTCAAATCGCGGAATAATGAGACCAGAGCCATAGAGTCAGCCCCTCCGCTTACTGCTAAAAGATAGGAGTGGTTTTCCGGTTGGTGAATAAGGTTTTCTAATTGTTTTCTGAAGCTTGATTTTTTCAACATAGGTGTTGAGAATTTCTTTTATACAAAGATAATCCATATAATTCAATTGAATTTTCCTAACTTTGAGTAGTCTAAAAATGATTACTTATGAAGATTTTAAAAAATTTAGCGGTTTCTGCAATGGCGTTGGGGATGACCTCTTGTGTAAGCAAGAAGCAGTATGATGCCTTAAGCACAAACTATAAGCAATGTATTGAAAATATCGGAGAAAGACAGAGAGAAATTCAAGATTTGAAATCTCAAAACTCTGCATTAACAGGTGAAAATAATTTATTAAAAAGCCAGCATGATGCTTTAAAATCATCATTGGATGCATGTCTTTCCAATACAGGAAAAAGCTCTGCTAATATTGATAAGCTTGTGGGCGAAATCAACGCTTCCAACTCATATATCAAGCAGCTGATTTCAAGTAATGCTAAAAATGATAGCTTAAACCTTGCTTTGTCTAACAAGCTGAAGAGATCTTTAGATAATGTATCAGATGAAGATGTACAGGTGAAAGTGTTAAAGGGTGTGGTGATGATCTCCCTTTCAGATAAAATGCTATACAAAACAGGAGATTACACGATCTTACCGGCAGCTCAGGAAGTGCTAGGTAAAGTAGCTAAGGTAATCAATGATTATGATAAATATTCAGTATTGATTGAAGGTAATACAGATAATGCTCCACTAAATTCAGTAAACTTACCAAGAGACAACTGGGATCTTTCTGCATTAAGAGGTACTTCTGTTGCTAAGGTTCTTCAGACTCAGTTTGGAGTAGACCCTGCAAGAATTACAGCAGGAGGTCGTTCCGAATACAACCCGAAAGCAACCAATATGAGTGTTTCGGGAAGAGCAGAAAACAGAAGAACAGAAATCATCATTATGCCTAAGTTGGATGAGTTCATGAAACTGATGGATATTGCTCCAAAGAAATAATGAAACTATAATAAAAAATAAATCCCGAAGAAATTCGGGATTTATTTTTTTAATCAAATTAATTCTTCTTTTTTCAAAAGGGAAATAATTCTTCGTAAAAAATGATTGGATATTTCAGTCTTGTCTTTTTTTGCAGAAGACTGTGTACTTCCTTTTGGAGGTACTTTTTTTTGATTCTCATGGTTAGTTTGTGGTTGATCTTCTGCAATCATTTTGTTTTCTAGTGTTTTTACCCCTTCGTTCTCTTTGCAAACTTATCATTAATACTACAGAAAAAACATCCGTATTTTCACGGTATTTTGTATGGGATTTTTCCCAAAAGTTTCATTGCTGAATTCTCTAAGATATTTTAATTTAAATATAATTATTTGATTAATAAAAGAATGTGTATATTTAAATCTCCATAAAAGGAAATAAAAATAGAGGTATCCGAAAATCTTAAAGAGTAGGAAATTAATACTAAACAAAATAATTATGAAAAATTCAAAAAAACTTTCAAGAGGAGAAATGAAAACTGTAAAAGGTGCTATTACAGGGTGCAATCCACAGATATTTTGTAGCAGTCCACAGACAAAGTGTTGCCCAGGATGGGTATGTGCTGGTATAAGACAATATTGTATCGCTATATAATGATTTTTTACATAAAAGCTAGATACACTTAAGAAAAAAGAGAGGAATTAATTCCTCTCTTTTTTGTATCTTATACTGAACAGAGATGGTTTGTTTAAAAAGAAGTTTAAAATCCTTAAATTTGTTTAAATTAAAATGGTATGAGTTTTTTTGAAGAAAAGAATCCTGAAATGGATAGATATTTGGAAGCACATGCTTCCTCAGAATCCGAAATTCTGAAAAAACTGAGAAGAGAAACTTATCAGAAAACCACACAGCCTCATATGATTTCGGGTTATCAGCAGGGAAGATTACTTACGATAATATCCCAAATGCTACGGCCTACAAACATTCTTGAAATCGGGACATTTACCGGATATGCCACACTGTGCCTGGCTTCAGGATTAGCAAAAGAGGGTAAAATTACTACGTTGGATGTGAATGAGGATCTTGCTTATCTTCCGAAAAAATATTTTGAATCCAGCGAATATGCTACTCAGATTGATTTCAAACTTCAGGATGCGAAAGAATTCCTAAAAGAAACAGATGAGTTTTTTGATTTAATTTTTGTAGATGCCGATAAAGAAAATTATGCAGACTATTTCAGACTGATAAAACCTCATACAAAGTCAGGATCAGTAGTGATGTTTGATAACGTTCTATGGTATGGAAAAGTACTGGAAGAAAATCCGAAACTGAAGTCTACACAGTCTATTCAGGAATTGAATGATTTAGCAGCAAAAGATGAAGATTTTGAAAATCTTATTTTACCTTTGCGTGATGGAGTCAACTTCCTTCGCAGGAAGTAATTAAATGAAAAGAGTAAGAGATTTGGATGATGTAATTTCTAACTCTCTTAACTTCCTAATTTCTAAAAGAATAAAATGAATAAAGGAATTTGTATTGTAACAGTAGCACCCGTGAGAGCAGAAGGTTCTGACAAGGCAGAAATAGTTACGGAAATATTGTTTGGGGAAAGTGTGGATATTTTAGAAGTGAATAAAAACTGGACTAAAATAAAAATGCATTATGATAACTATGAAGGATGGATGGATACCAAACAGTTAAAAACAGTAACGGATGAAGACCTGGCGAATAGAAAAGTGACTGTAGTTACGGAAGATTTTTCCTCTGTTATAATGAATGATGGTAAAACTTTGTTATCAATGGGCTCTGAAGTAGAATTTCCTGTGGTAGCGTCAAGAAGAAGCCATGATGTAAGAGAAAGTGTTGCTCTTACTGCTAAAGAATTCCTTAATGTACCATATTTATGGGGAGGTAAAAGCTTTTTTGCAGTAGATTGTTCCGGATTTACTCAATTGGTATATAAAGTTCACGGTATTAAGATTCCAAGAGATGCTTCGCAGCAGGCAGAAATAGGAGAAGATCTAACTTTTGTAGAAGAAACGAAGCCCGGAGATTTAGCTTTCTTTGAAAATGCCGAAGGAAAGATTATCCACGTAGGTATTATGCTGGAGAACCAGAAGATTATTCATGCTTCAGGGAAAGTGAGAATTGATACCCTGGATTCTACAGGAATCTTTAATAAAGAAATGAATAAGCATACTCATAAATTGAGAGTACTTAAAAGCATTATTTAAAACATGAAAGCTTCCAGCATATTATTAATTGTGAATACTCTTTTACTGGTTGTAATCTGGGTTTTTACAGGAGTTAAATATGCTGATTTGCCTGATGTAATTCCTACACATTTTGATTTTCAGGGGAATGTTGATGGAGAATCTGGGAAGGTAACAATTTGGGCGTTACCATGTATTGCTACTTTTATTCATCTTCTTTTTATTGGAATAAAAGATCCAAACTCACGGCTTTTAAATATTCCTAAAAGTTTTCGTAATGAAAGAACGCTGAAACTGTACCTGTTTTCTCTGGAACTTCCTGTAATGGTTTTGTTTTTGGACATTATTGTTGAAAGTATTCGTGTTGCGGAAGGAAAGCAGACAGTGCTTAGCGATGCTGTTTTCTTTATTTTAGGAGGAATATTAGCAGTAGTGGGAGTAGGACTTATAAAATCATTTCGGGAAGGTAAAACAAAGTCTAACGACTAGATCTATTAAAATTGAATTTACTTTATAACATATTTATCAACATTCTCATTTTTGGAATGAAAGTTTTCTCATTATTTGATGATAAAACTAAAAAAGGAGTTGAAGGAAGGAGTCAATCTTTAGATAGGGTGAAGTCTGCTTTTTCAAAAACAGATAAGGTAATCTGGATGCATGCTGCCAGTTTAGGAGAATATGAGCAGGGTTTACCTGTGCTGGAAAGGCTTAAAGATCAATTCCCAAATTATAAGATTTTGGTAACATTCTTTTCTCCGTCAGGATATGAAAATGTAATTAAAAAGCAACATATTGCAGATGTAATCTGCTATCTTCCATTTGATAAAAAAAGTACTGTAAAAGAATTTATAGCACAATTTGATGCTGAACTATTTTTTACGGTGAAGTATGATTATTGGTATAATTTGCTTGAAGCACTGAAAGATAAAAATACAAAGATCTATGTGATTTCTGCCTTGTTCTACGAGACGCAATCTTTCTTTACCTCCTATGGAAAATGGTTTGTCAAGCAGCTTAAACAAAATGTAGACTGGTTCTTTCATCAGACCCAGTTCTCATTGGCTTTAGCTAAAAGTGTAGGACTGATGAAGTCGTCTGTAACAGGAGATACAAGATTTGATAGGGTAAAACAACTTCGAAACCGTGATAATCAGGTTGAATATATTGCAGACTTTATAGCTGGTCAAAAAGCTGTTGTTTTTGGGAGTTCGTGGCAGGCAGAGGAGAAAATGACAGAAATGATTTCCCGTAAAAATAACACGATTAAAATACTCATTGCACCTCATGATCTGAAGCGGGTAGGACACCTGAAAAATATCTTTCCAGATGCTTTATTGTATAGTGAAATCAAGGATTCTAAGACCTTAATTTTTAATTCTCAAATCTTAATTATAGACTGTATAGGTCTTCTATCAAAGCTTTATTCCTATGCTGATATAGCTGTGGTGGGCGGAGGTTTTCATGATGCAGGACTTCATAATATTCTGGAGGCTGCCACATTTGGTGTTCCGGTTATTTTCGGAAATCATTATAAAAAGAATCCTGAAGCAGATGAACTTATTTCTAAGAATGGAGGAAAGTCTTTTGCAGACGAATCCACAGCTGCAGAATTCGTTTTATTTCTTGCTAATGAGGGTCATGAAGAAGAACTTGCAAGTATGGCTGAAAATGCAAAGAATTTCGTTGATGAAAAGCCCAATTCTACAGAAATGATTCTACAAAAGATTCTATCTTAAGAATCCCTGGCCCTTTATGTCCTTCATGATTTGATCAATATTGTCAGGAATACGGTCACACTCAAACCAGTTGAAATCAAGACCATTGTTAATGCATAGTTTTTGGAGATAATGATTTTCAGATATTTTTTGCTGTATGGGTCTTAAAATTTCATCAAATTCCATCCAATAATCTTCATCCAGTTTTTTAATTATAGTGAGAGACTTGAATACTTTATTGATGATATAAATGTAAAGTTTGTAAACATTATCAAACCGTTGTCTACTCAGATCATTATTGTGATCTAATATTTTATCAATCATCAGAAGGTTCAGGGATACTTCCCCGAATTTATCTGTTGTTATTTTGATGTGTTCAGTAATTTCGGCACTGATTTTTCTGATGATAGTCAGGAAATATTTAGTGTTACCAATATATTTTGACGCCAAAATAATTTTTTCCTCTACATTTTGTTCCATAGCATTTCTCTTATCGTCGGTAGTTTCCGGATCAATAAGTTCGAAATATAGCTTTTTAGATAATAATTTATCCTTTCTCAGAAGCCTGAAAATAAGTTTATCCTTCTCTGTACTTGAAAAAGCACTCAATGCCGCTTTAAACTCTTTTGAATACTCCATTAGTTGAATATTTTTGAATATTTCATGAATCCGTTTACTGCCCAGTTTGCGGTATAATACAATGATTTTAAAGTGGAGAATCCCATAAAGTCCTTATATACTAGATACTGGTCTTTAATGATATTTTTTTTATTTCTGGAAACACTATTCTCACGCATTCTGTATTTTGCCATTGTTTTATTGATAGGCATTCCTTCCGGAATTACTTTCAGCAGATTTAACCACATAACATGATCTTCACGCTTACTTTTTACAGGAAATAGAAACTTTCCGACTCGTTTAGTATCATACATCGTAGAAACTGGAGCTAGCCTGCAAGTTTTCAATAGATTGGAGAAATTGACAATTTTATCCGCAAGAAAATCTTTTAATATGGGTTGAAGCTGCTCATCACATCTTGAATAATTACAGTAGACAAGTTCTGCATTGTGCTCCTGCATGTAATCCGTCATGGTCTCAAGATACTCAGGATACCAGAAGTCATCAGAATCCAGAAAGGCAATATATCGGCCCTCAGCTCTCTCAAGGCTGTTGTTTCTTGCATTCCCTGCACCGCCGTTTTTTTCCAGAACCTGAAGTTTGATTCTTGGATCATTGTATTTTCTGATTATTTCAACCGTGTTATCTTTAGAAAGGTCATCAGTAATCAGCCATTCCCAGTTTTCATAGGTTTGGTTAAGAACAGACTGTATCGTTTCTTCTATAAAATCAGCAGCATTGTAACTGGGAGTGATAATGGAGACCAGGTCTTTCATTCGTGTTGTAAATATCGGTAAAATTATAAAAATCTTTTTTCATAAAGGTGCCATGAAGCGATTCCTATTCCAATAACTACAAACATACATAGAATACTCATGAGATATGGGTTGTAATTAGCAAAAAGTCCTAAAGTAGCAAATACCCTGATGATAGGGAAGTGGAAGATATAGATTCCGTATGTAAAATCCCCGTATTTTCCAAAATTATTTAGGAACTTAAAAGAATAAGCAATGTACAGAACAATAATACTAATCATCATAGGCGAGAATAGTTTTATTTTAAAAATAAGATCAATCCAAACCGTAAGGATAGCAACAATGAATAGGGTATTTTTATGCTGAATAAACTTATCAAAATGAAAATACAGAAGCATTCCGCCAATAAAATAGCATAATGAACCTGGAAGCTGTCTTGAAAGCGCTGCTTTTCCAGCCATTTCAAAATAATTGAGGTAAACCAGAGATAGGAAATATAGAACAATCAGACTGGTGGTGCGGTATTTATTATTTTTTCCAAAAAGTAAAAACATCAGGGGAACGGCTATGTAAAAACACATTTCTATCTTAAGTGTCCACAAAGCCCCGTTTACGGCCTGATTTCCAAATACACCTGGAAGCCATGGAGCTTTAAAGTTGAGGAATATTGAATTCCAGAACAGATATTTGTACACCTGTGTATTGCTGAAATATTCAGAGAAAGGTAAAGTACTTACCAGACTTAGCAATATAGCGCAAAGGAATACAACAAGTAAATAAGCGGGGACAATCCTGTTGAATCTCTTTTTAGCGTAGCTTTTTAGGCTGGAAGACCTTTCGTAGCTTCTTGCAATTAAGAAACCACTCACAATGAAAAACGAAAAAACGGCAACTTCAACAGGGCTGTGTGTTAAAAATAAAAGCTTTTCAGAGGCGCTAAGCGCACCCAAATGTCCAACAAAGACAATGAAAGCGAGGAGAACACGGATGAAGTCAAAATTGTTTTTCGTTATAGCCTGCATTTTTTTTCTTTCCTACAAAAATAACTTTTTTAATAAAACGGAGATGTTTTCGTATGTTCAAAATTTGTTAAATAAAGGCAATATGGCCTCTTACTGTTTTAAAATATGTATAAATAAAAGCCGATGAAATAATTTTTCACAAAAAATAGTAATATAAATCAAAAAAATTATAATTTTAGCGCTTGAAAAAATTGATCTATGAAGAAATTAGCACTACTATTTTTTGGTTTATCATTATTGGTAACTACCGGCTGTAATAATAGCAATGATATTGTTATAGATGAACCTGTTATTGGACTCTGGCAACCGCTAAAAGAGGTGGTTACTACCGTTGAGGTAGGGGAGCAGCCAATTTCAGATGTGATTACATATACCGACTGTCAGAAACAATCCAGATGGTGGTTCAGTACGGAAATAACCGGGAAAAGAATAGATGTGGAGGATCCTACTACAGGAACAGCCTGTAATATTTTACCTGATAAAAACTTTACATACTCATATGATAAAAGCGGTAAAACCCTTCAGATCAAATATCAGGGAGTGGTAGCACCTGTGAATACGAAAGTTATGACACTGGATGCAACAACGCTCAATTTATCAATAAGAGAAGAAACCGAAGATCCTACGATATACAAAACAAGAACTATTACTTTTAAAAGAGTGAACCCTCAATCTTAATAGTGTCCTTCAAGATATAATAAAGGTCTCATCTTCGGGTGAGACCTTCTGTTTTACAGGGAATGGTAATTCATCATAAATTAAATTTCTATTTCCTTTAAAATCATTATTTTTGTGAATCTTGTTTTGCAAGAAAAACAATTCGATATTAAAGTCTAACATATAAACATCTATATAAAGTGTTTTACGATCATCAGCAGATAGAAAAAAAGTGGCAGAAATACTGGGAGGATAATCAAACGTATAAAACTTCCAACAATACCGATAAACCTAAATTTTATGTACTCGATATGTTTCCGTACCCATCCGGAGCAGGACTTCACGTAGGACATCCGCTAGGATATATTGCGTCAGATATCTATGCGAGATATAAAAGACACCAGGGGTTTAACGTTCTCCACCCGGTAGGTTATGATAGCTTCGGGCTTCCTGCTGAGCAGTATGCAATCCAGACAGGACAGCATCCGGCTATTACTACAGAACAAAATATTAACAGATACGAAGAACAGTTAAAAAAGATCGGATTCTCATTTGATTGGAGCAGAGAAGTAAGAACATCTGATGCCTCTTATTATAAATGGACCCAGTGGATCTTTATTGAGCTGTATCACTCTTGGTATAATAAAAATACAGATAAGGCAGAATCTATTGAGACCTTAATCAAACATTTTCAGGAAAAAGGAACAGAAGGATTAATTGCCAATCAAAATGATGAATTGAATTTCACCGCAGAAGAATGGGCAAATGCTTCCGATATAGATAAAGAAGATATCTTATTAAACTATCGTCTTGCTTACAGAGCAGAGACGACGGTAAACTGGTGCCCTGCTTTGGGAACTGTTTTAGCAAATGATGAGATAAAAGACGGAAAATCCGAAAGAGGAGGATTTCCTGTATTCCAAAAGAAAATGATGCAGTGGAGTATGAGAATCTCTGCTTATTCTGAAAGACTGTTACAAGGTCTTTCTACATTAGACTGGCCACAGCCGTTGAAAGATGCTCAGGAATACTGGATCGGGAAATCTCAGGGAGCACAGGTTCAGTTTCAGGTAGAAGGTCATAATGAAATTGTAGAGGTTTTCACTACAAGGCCTGATACCATCTTTGGAGCAACCTTTATGGTGTTGGCTCCGGAAAATCCTTTAGTGGATACTATTACTACAGAGGCTCAAAAAGCAGAAGTAGATACTTATATAGAAGAAACTTCCAAGAAAACCGAAAGAGACAGAATGTCTGACGTGAAAAACGTGAGCGGAGCTTTCACGGGAAGTTATGCAATCAATCCGTTCAGCGGAGAAAAAATGCCAATCTATATTTCAGATTATGTATTGATGGGATATGGAACAGGAGCTGTAATGGCAGTTCCTGCCCATGACGAACGCGACCACAGATTTGCAAAGAAATTTAATTTAGAAATTAAAAAAGTAGTTGAAACAGAAGAAGATGTTCAGGAAAATTCTTTTGACTCTAAAGACTCTGTTTGTGTAAACTCAGATTTCTTAAACGGATTACATTATGCTGATGCCAAGTCCAAAATAATTTCTGAAATTGAAACGAAAGGTATCGGTCACGGAACGACGAACTACAGACAACGTGATGCTATTTTCTCCAGACAACGGTATTGGGGAGAACCGGTTCCTATATATTATAAGGATGGAATGCCATACACATTACCCGTTTCTGCATTACCATTAGAACTTCCTGAAGTTGAAAAATATTTACCAACCGAAGATGGAGATCCACCACTAGGAAATGCTAAAACATTTGCATGGGATGAGGTGAATAAGAAAGTCGTTTCTACAGATTTAATTGATGACCAAACAATATTCCCATTAGAATTATCTACTATGCCAGGTTGGGCTGGAAGCTCTTGGTATTTCCTTAGATATATGGATCCGCAAAATGATGGAGAATTCAGTGCAAAGAACCTTTCAGATTATTGGGGACAGGTAGACTTATATATAGGAGGTAGTGAGCACGCAACGGGTCACTTATTGTATTCCCGTTTCTGGAATATGTTCTTAAAAGACAGAGGATATATCAATCATGATGAACCTTTTCAGAAATTAATCAATCAGGGGATGATCCTTGGGATGAGTGCATTCGTATATAGAATTGACGGTACTAATCAATATGTGTCTAAAAATTTAGCAAACCAATATCAGACTCAGCAGATCCATGTTGATGTAGCTTTATTAAAAGGAACATCTGATGAATTGGATACTGAAGCATTCAAAGCATGGAGACCAGACTATGCTCATGCAGAATTTATTTTGGAAGATGGAAAATACATCACAGACCGCGAAGTAGAAAAAATGTCCAAGTCAAAATACAATGTAGTAAACCCTGATGATATCTGTGAAGAATATGGAGCAGACGGGTTAAGATTATATGAAATGTTCTTAGGACCATTAGAGCAATCCAAGCCTTGGAATACACAAGGACTAAGCGGAGTATATGGTTTCCTTAAAAAATTCTGGAATCTTTATTTCAATGGAGATGTATTTGAAGTTTCTGATGAAGAGCCTACAAAAGCTGAGTATAAAGTTTTACATACCTTAATAAAGAAAGTTGTTTATGATATTGAAAACTTCTCATTCAATACCTCAGTATCATCATTTATGATTGCTGTAAATGAACTTCAGAAATTAAAATGTAACAAACGCAATATTTTAGAGCCGTTAGCCGTTATCATCTCTCCATATGCACCCCACATCTGTGAAGAATTGTGGAGTTTATTGGGACATGGTACCTCTATCGAATTCGAGAAGTTTCCGGCATTAAACGAAGATTATCTAATCGAGGATGAAATTGAGTATCCGGTAAGTGTAAATGGTAAAATGAAGTTCAAAATTTCTCTTTCAGCTCAATTATCTGCTAAGGAGGTAGAAGATTTGGTGATTTCAAATGAGAAAATGCAACAGATTTTGGAGGGCAAAACCCCTAAAAAAATCATTGTAGTCCCTCACCGTATTGTGAATATCGTAATTTAAAAAAAAATTAACATTGGGAAATTAAAAAAAATGGGTGTCTTATTTTTTTGATTTTTTAATCCAAATGTTAATTTTAAGAAAAATAAATAAAATTTTTACGAATAATTATAA
Source organism: Chryseobacterium nakagawai (assembly GCF_900637665.1). NCBI lineage: Bacteria > Pseudomonadati > Bacteroidota > Flavobacteriia > Flavobacteriales > Weeksellaceae > Chryseobacterium > Chryseobacterium nakagawai. Next base: position 5,229,433 of record NZ_LR134386.1, on the reverse strand, counting down.
TATCAAAATCGTATTAAAATTTCTTTATGAAAAAAAAGCAAAATGTTTAATTAAGACTCTTGCATTTTAATTAATTTTGCCTTTAATTTACACCCTGTAAAATTTTAAAACAATATAATTTAGTTAAATATGGAAATGAATGTTTCAAAAAATGATGAGCAAGTAGTTGCTAGAAAGGCGGGAGGTTTAAATCCGGCTATTATTATTCCTATCCTATTAGTTATAGGGATTTGTATTTGGTTATTCGTTTTAGGTAATCCAGGTAATTTTAAAGCTGATCCAAGATTAGCAGGAGCATCAGTTGCTTTTTCTGATGTAGAAGGTAAAGAGATGCACCCAGAAGGATTCTTAGGGATGATCTATATGGGAGGTATTATTGTACCATTACTTGTAACATTCATGATTACTGTAATTGTTTTCTCATTTGAAAGATACTTTGTATTAAACAAAGCTTCAGGTACAGGTAGCGTAGACAACTTTGTAGTAAAAGTAAGAAGCTTACTAAACGGAAACAAGATTGACGAAGCTTTAGAAGAATGCGACAGACAACAAGGTTCTGTAGGAAATGTTGTAAAAGAAGGTCTTACGACTTACAAAGCACTTGCTCACGATACTACTTTAAATAAAGAGCAGAAGATGGTAGCACTTAACAAAGCTATCGAAGAAGCTACAACTCTTGAGATGCCAATGCTTGAGAAAAACATGATGATCCTTTCCACTTTAGGTACTGTTGCAACGTTAGTAGCACTACTAGGAACGGTAATCGGGATGATTAGAGCATTCTTCGCATTAGGTGCTGGAGGAGGTACTCCAGATGCAGCAGCTCTATCAATCGGTATCTCTGAAGCCTTGATCAACACGGCATTAGGTATTGGTACTTCTGCAGTAGCAATTATTCTTTATAACTTCTTTACTTCTAAAATTGACGGATTAACTTATAAGATCGACGAGATCGCTATGAGCATCCAACAGTCTTTTGCTGAATTCCACTAAGATGGAACTGTGTTTTGCACAATAAAAGAAGTTTAAAAAATAATTATATAAAAAATAATGGCGAGAATTAAACCAAAAAGACATGGAGTAGTTACGGACATGACCGCGATGTGCGACGTTACGTTCCTATTACTTACATTCTTTATTATGACCACGCAGTTTAAAAAACCTGATGTGGAGCAGATCAAACCGCCATCTTCAATTTCGGAAAAATTACTTCCTGATGCTAGTTTAATGACTATCAATGCTACACCGGACGGGAAATTTTATTTCCAGCCAGTAGAAAATGCATCAGAAAGACTTGCACTTTTAGATAAAATGGGTCAGAAGTATGGCGTTACTTTTGATAATAATCAAAAAGCAGCTTTCCAGAAAGTTCAGGCTATTGGAGTTCCAATGAACCAATTAAAAGGGTATTTGGATTTGCCTGAAGATGAGCAGAAAAATTACAAGAGTCCTTCAGGGATTCCTATGGATAGTACAAATAAGCAATTAATTGATTGGGTAAAAGAAAGTTTAAGCGTTAACCCTGACTACAAGTTAGCCATTAAAGGTGACGTTACAACAAAGTACCCTAAAGTTAAAAGCCTATTTGAGGGTTTAAGAGATATTGATTTTCTTAAATTTTGGTTGATTACATCACAAGAAGGTAAACCTAATGAATAATTAATAAGAAATGGCAGAAGTACAAGTACAGGATAAGAGTGCCAAGGGTGGCAAGGTTCGATCCAAGAAAAACAACCCCAGAGTCGATATGACTCCGATGGTTGACCTTAATTTCTTACTATTGATGTTCTTTATGTTTACGTCAACGTTTAGTAAACCGAATGTGATGGATTTGGGTCTTCCGGCTAAGCCGAAAGATGATAAACAAAAACCACCTCCAACAGAAATTAAACTTTCAAATTCAATTTCTATATTACTAGGAAAAGACAATAAAGTATTTTGGCACCAGCAGGATCAAACTTCCTTGAATGACCAAACTCTTATGGAAACTAGTTTTGACAGAGAAGGAATTAGAAAAGTAATTGAGCAGGCAAAATCTAGAGCTGCAGATCAAAGTAAATTTACGGTGATCATTAAGCCAACTGACGATGCTGTATATAAGAACTTTGTTGATATTCTTGATGAAATGGCAATTACCAAAAGTGAGCAGTACGGTGTTACTGATATCAAGCCTTGGGAAAAAGCTGTTTATGAGAAGAAAGTAGGTGGTGCTGCTGCACCGGCTGCTACAAAGTAATTTAACCATAAAATTGTTATTTTATCTATGGCAGATGAAAATGTATACAATCAGAATCTTACTTTAGACGAGATTGTATTTGAAAATAGAAACAAGGAATATGGTGCCTATGATCTTAGACATCAGTATCCTAGACTTCTGACAAAATCTTTTATTGTCGGAACATCTATATTCCTTTTGGTAGCTTTGTCTCCGTTCATCTATCTTACAATTAAGAATCTTACAGCTCCGCCTAAGACAGAAGTTAAGGCAGATCTTTTGAATATTGAGGAAGAGGACCCGATTATTGAGCAACCTAAAGAAGAAGAACCACCTCCACCACCTCCACCTCCAAAAGAGGAACCAAAAATTGAGGTAATCCAGAACGTGGTTCCTGAGCCTGTAAAAGCTCCGAAAATTGAAACTCCACCTCCACCAATTTCTAAGCAGTTGGAAACTACAACTGGTTTGAATAATCAGGAGGGAGTAAAAGCTCCGGCTTATACACCACCACCACCACCACCATCTACAGGAACAAAAACTGCTACTGTAGAAGTGAAATCGAATAACCCTAATGAAATCTACAAAGATGTAGACCAGTCTGCAGAATATCCTGGAGGTATGGGTGCATTAAGAAAGTTCTTAGGAGAAAACTTCGATACTTCATTAATGGAAGGAGGTGAAGGTACACTTAAAGCTAAGCTTAAGTTCGTTGTAGAAAAAGATGGAACTGTTTCTGCAGTTACTATTGAAGAGAAATCTCCAAATAGCGACTTCAACAATGAAGCAATTCGTGTAGTTAAGAAACTTAAAAAATGGACTCCTGCGAAAAGAAACGGGGAGAGCGTTAGATCTTACTATAGCGTACCATTTACTATGAACTTTGAATAATTAAACTTATTCATTCAGAATATAAATAAAAAGAGAGGCTTATGCTTCTCTTTTTATTTTTTTTGTATTTTTGTTACATGATGTTCAAATGGTTATCCCTCATCGCGGGATTGTTTTATATTGTTTTAGGAATTGTAGTCATGATCTACAGATTCTTTTTTACTATTTTAGACCCTATTGTTGCCTATGCTTTAGGTGGGGTATTCGCACTTTACGGTGTATTCAGAATCTATAGAGCCGTTTCACAAATCAAAAAATCCAGAGATGAAGAATAGTTTTTTTAAAACTGCAGCGGTTGTTGCTTTAAGTTTGATGATCGCTGGCTGCAAAAAAAAAGACGATAATGCTCCTTCTTATAATAAAGGTAATCTAACAATTTTTACGGACGGTTCTTTTCAAAGTGTTACAGAAGCATTGGCTGATGGTTATATGATCAGCTATCCTGAAACAAAGATTAAGGTCGAAACAAAAAAAGAAGATTTAGGTTTTATTGACTTATTAAATGATAAGGCAAAGATTATTGTAATGTCTCGAAACCTTAATGCAGAAGAGATCAAAACTTACGAAGAAAGAACTCAATTAAAATTTACTCCTGCAAAATTTGCAGCAGATGCAGTAGTTTTTGTGGTTCCAAAAGATTCTCCAAAAGAAAGTATCTCTATGGATGAGATCAGTAACGGGATGCTTTCAGAAAAGAAAGACTTTATTTTTGACGGAACGAATTCCAGTAATCTGAACTTTGTTGCTGAGAAACTAAAAAAACAACCTAAAGACCTTAAATTTTCCATTATTCCAGGAAATCAGAAGGTCATAGAGGAATTAGGAAAATATCCTGATAAAATAGGCGTTATAGGACTTAACACATTCAGCCGTCCTTACGATAATACCTCAGAGAAACTGAGAGAAATGGTTAAAGTTCTTCCGGTAGTAGATAAGGGCGTGATATATAATGCTGATCCTGAAGGGATTCGTTCGATGAAATATCCATTCACAAGAGTTCTTTATTTCATTAATAACGAAAGTGGATTCAATATTGCCAATGGATTTATAAGGTTTTCATGTACCCATTTGGGACAAAAAATTGTTCAAAAAGAAGGCTTACAGCCTTATAACCTCTACAAAAGAGAGGTACAGATGCGTTAAAAAATATAATTTCACAATTTAGCTACAATAAACAAAGTATTTTGGTCTGAAAATTGTGTAGAATATAACTCAATTATTAGAAAATATAAAATGAAAGATATAATGAATATGAATGTAAAGAAGATTGCTTTTGGAGCAGCCGTGGTATTTTTTACCGGTTTTGCCTCTGCACAGACATTGCAGGATGGTATTAACAGTATAGATAGTGATAAATTTGCTCAGGCAAAAACAAATTTCACTGATATGATCGCTAAAGAACCTACTGCTGAAAACTACTTCTATTTAGGAAATACTTTCTTAAAGCAAGGAGAGCCAGATTATGCAAAGGCTACTGAAAACTTTAATAAAGGATTAGCTGCAGATGCTAAAAGCTTTGTTAACAAAATCGGTTTAGCTACCGTAAAATTAGGAAAAGGCGATAAGAGTGCTGTTGCTGAAATTCAGAAAATAGTAACTGATTCTAAAGAAAAGGATGCTGAAGTATTATTTAGAGCTGCAGAAGCTTTAACTTTATTTGAAAAGAACAGTTCTCCGGATCTTGCGATCCAATACCTGACTAAGGCAATTGAAAAAGCTGAGAAAAAAGGAGTTCCTGCACATTACTATTATACATTAGGAGATGCTTACAGATTAAAAAGAGCTCCAGGTGAAGCAATGTCTGCTTATGACAAAGCATTGCCATTAGCTAAAAACAAGGCTTCCGTTTATACAAGAATGGCAACTTTATGGATGGCTGCACAAATATGGCAAAAAGCAAAAGAAAGTGTGGATAAAGCAATCGCTGTAGATCCTACCTATGCTCCTGCATATAAAGCATTAGCTGGATATGATATCAGATACCAGCAAAATGCAAAGGCTACACAAGACCTTATCAACTATACAAAATATGCTGACGAAGATCCATATACTCTGTTAGAGATTTCAAAACTTTATTTTACTAATGAAGATTATGCGAACTCTAAAAGTGTATTAGATAAAATTTTTGATAAAATCGAAGATCCTATCAAGTTCAAATTAAGAGCTTATCAGGATTATGCAGATAAGAACTACGAAGGTGCTAAGCAAAATATGGATACTTTCGTTTCTCAAGCAGAGAAAACCAGAGTATTGCCTGCTGACCAAGGTCTACAAGGACTTATCGCTGCAGGATTAGCAAAAGATGAAAAAGATGCTGCTAAGAAATCTGCTTTGACTACAGAATCTCAGCAGAAGATTGCTATTGCTAAAGCGGCAAAAGATGAGACGATGAAGTGGGATTTAGAATTGGCAAACATCGCTGGAGGTGGTGGTGCTTCTCAGGCTGAAGCTGATAAAGGACCTACAAACCCTGCCATTGAAGCGTTGAAGAAGCAAGTAGCTGCTAACAGCCAGGATTCTGATGCTTTATTTAAATTAGCAACCGCTTACCAGGATGTTAAAAACTGGAACGGAGCTATCCTTACATGGCAGAAAATGTCAGCGCTTCTTCCTGATTGGGCTCCGGCTTACTACAGCCAGGGGTATTCTTACCAACAGGCAGGAAACAACGATGCTGCTAAAATTGCTTACGAAAAGTTCATCAGTACTGTAAAACCTGCTGATCAGGAAGCTAATAAGCAGACGCTTGCATATGCTTACTTTGCGGTAGCTTATATGAGCAAAGATTCTGATATAGCAAAAGCAAAAGATTATGTTGCTAAATCTTTACAGTTAGATCCTACTTATCAGGATGCTGTAAAACTAAATGCAGAGATCAACAAGTAATTTAAAATTTAAATTATAGATATTAAAACTTCCCATTCGTAATGTTTGGGAAGTTTTTATTTTAAACCTTATCTTTGATCATATGAAAATCGATATACTTGCTTTTGGAGCACACCCTGATGATGTAGAATTAGGATGTGGGGGTACTATTGCCAAAATGGTTTCTGAAGGAAAAAAATGTGTTGTAGTAGATTTGACCAGAGGAGAACTCGGGACAAGAGGTACAGATGAAACAAGAAAGGCAGAAGCTGCAGATGCAGCAAAAATTCTTGGACTCTCCGCAAGAGAAAATCTAGGAATGAAAGATGGCTTTTTGGTGAATTCCGAAGAATACCAAATGAGGATTGTAAAAATGATCCGCAAATACAGACCGGAAATCGTCTTAGCGAATGCAATTGATGATAGACATCCAGATCATGCAAAAGGAGCGAAATTAGTGTCTGATGCGTGCTTTTTGTCTGGACTAAGAAAAATTGAGACCGTATTAGATGGAGAAGCTCAGGAAGTCTGGAGGCCTAAACATGTTTTTCATTATATCCAGTGGAAAGACATCAAGCCGGAGTTCGTTATTGACATTTCAGAATTCCTGGATAAAAAGATTGCATCATGTATGGCATATAAAACTCAGTTTTATGATCCAACCTCTAAAGAACCTGAGACTCCAATTACCACCAAAGACTTTTTTGAGAGCTTAACATACCGAGCACAGGATTTAGGCCGATTATCGGGAGTTACTTATGCTGAGGGTTTTACGTCGGAAAGATTAATTTCTTTGAAAAATTTTGATGGAATTGTTTGGTAGTTGAGGAAATTGTCCTATATTTGCACTCAGAAAACGGTGATTGTAGCTCAGTTGGTTAGAGCGTCGGATTGTGGTTCCGAAGGTCGGGGGTTCGAGACCCCTCATTCACCCAAAGAAAGTACACTTTTTGAAAGTGTACTTTTTTATTTTGCACCTATTTTGATGGTGAAATAATTCTTATTTTTTATCTTTTTCCTATAAGCTTTTCCCCACTATCTATTCATACTCCTCACGTCAGTACCTAAAAATGGCATTACTTGTTAGGTGCAATCGTTTTTTATCGGAGCTAAATTCATGAGTAATGACAATAAATAATGAGTTATAAGCATTAGCCTTTCTTTTTATCTGTATTTACAATTCATCTTTTATTTCCTTTTTCTTGATATTCGTCATGAAATCTCAAATTGATCCAATAGCGCTGAAAAATTTCATTATCTTTAGTCCACACTAAGTTCAAATATGGATATAAAAGTCACTGTAAAGCAGTTGGGCAGGAAGCATCCTGTTCTTTCGGAACAAAAAATTGAAATCGATTACGAAGATTCAGTTATCTCCTTAGAAAATTTATTAAAGCTCGTCGTTCATCAACAGGTAGTAGAGTTTAATGCTCAGTCATTTGAGCTTGAAGATGAAGATTATACCAAAATTCCAACGGACAATTATCTGAATATCCTTACAGATACCGGTAAGGTAGGTTTTGGAAGTATTTATAATCTTAAAAAAGCAGATGTGCAAAAAGCTCAGGATAATGCCATTCAGGCATTTGAAGACGGTATGTTTGCTGTTTTTTATAATGATGAACAACTTGAAAACCTTGACCAATCTATAGATCTAAGTCTACGACATCCATTTACCTTTATCAGGCTTGCATTTCTGGCAGGGAGTTATTGGTAAGCAAACTATACTAACAAACAAAATACATGGAAATCACAAAAAAATTAGAATCGAAAAAACTAATTAAAAACTTTTATGAAAAGCAGCGAAAAGACCTATTGGAACATTCGGAACAAGGGACTGCTTCTTCTCTTTTTCCAGACAGGCCGATTCTTACAAAAGAAGTAGGGGAACTAGGCAAATTGCTGAAAGGTAAACCTAATTATTTCGAGAGAGTAAATTTAGGTTCAAAAGAATTTGAAAAGCTTAAAGAATTTGTCAAACCTGATATCTGGGAAGACCAGGAGTATTATAACCTATTGATTTATCTTTTTGGAGACAATGCAAACCTGGTAAAATATGCATGGAATAAAATGCCTTACAAAATGTATCAGAGCAGTTATTTCAGACGTTCGTTCAGGGCTCCCCATAGTGAACATTATGTATTGCTTAATCAGATCAATTTAATCCGGGAACTGATGATATTCCCTTGTGTTTATTCTTATAATGGTGATGAAAATTTTAATTTGTCTTTAGAAGAACAAATTATTTACGATAATGAATTCGTTCATAATTCAAGCCGCTTTTATGTTTGGTCTGCCGCAATAGATACTGGAAATACAGCCATCTATCAACTGATTGAGGATATTATTTTCAATAAACATTCTGAAGGAAAAATCTCCCAGAATATTATTAAGGCTTTACTCAATAGCGAGCAGAAGAAGTGCTGGGAATTGGTAGAAAAACTTTTGCTGGCTGCTCAAAGACAAGAAGGTCTGCGTCAGACGATTCTGGAAGCTTTGGATGAAACAAGCATCGGGGCTTTGGAATATATGACGAATGTAATTATTGAGCAAAAACTTACCCGATTTTCATCTGTTGTAAGAGCTATAGATACCTGGACCGGTTTAGGCTGGGAAGCAGAAAAAGAATCTGTAATAAAGAATATTCTGTCATTGGCAGATTATTATTTTAAAAACCCGACAGAAATTTCATCAGCGGTAAAAAGTAAGAATAATAACGAAGTCTATATGGCCCTTTGGGTACAGGCAGTATGGGATGTTGAAAAAACAGTTCCTTATCTGCATGAACTATTTGATAAAGGTGATACGGAAAAGAAATGCCTGGCGGTTAAATTTGCTACAGAAACAGCTGATCCTTACATTCAGATGCCATTGTATTATAAAGCGGTATTGGATGGCAACTTAGAAGTATTGGCTTTTGCCGGTGATCCTATGTCCACATTACTGGGCGCTAATACAGAGACAAAATTTTTTATCAATAATGGAGATTATCCGGACTTCTTTGAAAAACTCCATGAACTGACGCAAAAGATTGAGGTAAAGGAAAAGAAGTTTGAAGGAAAGATATTTTCGTGGCTGAATGCTACTTTCAAAAAAAGTGATCTGTATGCTTCTATGTTTTATTTGGTAGGAGAGGATACCAATAAGCTGGATTTGCTACTTTCTTATTTCGAGCAATTTGACCTTTCATTACGTGAATTATTGGCCCGCAATATATTACGCGAGTTTTACTGTTATTCCCTGTCATATGCAACAGGAAAAAAGAAGCTGAAAGTAACGGCTTCCCAAAAAGAATTTGCTTTTAAAATTTTAAAAGACAGAGGAGAAGCACTGGTGGCCTCCGGAATTAATGTATTGTTGCAGGACCCTTTAAATAAGGAAGAAATCATGGTTTTCTTTGATTTGTTTAAAAGAAAAGGTGGAGTACTTCGTAAAAAGCTTATAGAATTAGTCCTTCAGCAGGAAGATGGTGTTATTACTCCATTGGTTGAGGAATTGTTGAACAAAGGAGACCTAGAACAACGTGCAGCTTCATTGGATATTATGCTTCAGCTTCAAAAGGAAAAAAGAGTATCCACCCAGATTACCAACTGGACTCAACAATATGTTGAAAGGTCAAAAGTAACAGAAAGAGAGCAAGGTTTATTGGATCAGATTAATCCATCCGGAGATCACACGGTTCTTTCTGAAGATAATGGATATGGTTTTTATGATCCTAATATAGTCTCAACGTTTGCGTTGCCAAAGGTAGAGTCAAATTCGGTATATGCACTGGCTACTGAAAAAGATAAATATGGGTTTACAAAATCTTTGGATGATATAAAAGCAGCAATAAAGCAGCTTAATGATTTATTCCTTCAACATAAAGACCATGAATATGAAGCTGATGAATGGGATGGCTCTGTAACAACTTTATTGATGGGGAATACTTTCCGTCAAATCAAACGAAATACAGATGGTTTTACTTCTGAACAATTGGCAGAAAATTATCCTCTGCATGAGATTTGGGAGCAATGGTATCTGGATTCAGGTTTACGGCCGAGAGATTTATTTTTATTGACATTGGCTGAGAGTTGTGACAGAAAAATTTTCAGGGATTTTATGGAGAATTATGTATTCTACTACAAGGATGTTTTAATAAATCCTCTGAAAGGAAGATATGCATGGGAAAATCCAATCATCATGATTCTGCAGTCGTTAAAGGATAAATTCGTATTCGAAGAGCGCGTAGATTTTGCATTAGATGCTGCCAGTACTGTTTTTGCTAATCTTCCTGAAAGCATTATCAACTATAAAGGAAAAGATAGTAATGATTATTACTATCAGGATCAGGGAAATGGTTGGCAGAAGCTTGATTTTTTCATGCCTTTCTTATGGGCTGTTCCACAGATGAACCTTACTGATGAACAGCACATCAAGCAATGGAATTTATACCGATGGATGCAGTATAACGGTTTGAAAGAAAATATTAAAAAATCTGTGCCTAATTTCTATTTCTTCTGTAAAGCATATGAATTAAAACTCATCACAAAGGAAGAACTGTATGAAGGGATTCTGACGGCTGATTCAGCAATAAGAGAACTTACAACGGTGAAAATTAATCATTATAACAAAGAAAAATATCTTGAGCGATTTCCTTTCCTGAAGCCTATGATTGCAGAAATTCAGGAAAAATTCCTTGATATTGAACTTATCCGTGGGGATGCGAATACAGCTGTATCTCACTTTGTACAGGATTTTCAGACGATATATGGTGCTCAGCGTTTTGCTCAGATTCTGAAAGGGCTTGGTAAATCAGGATTATATGCTAATTATATATACAGTTATGGTCATGAAAGTATGACCAAGCAAAAGCTCTTCTCTAAATTAATTTCGAATTCTTATCCTTTAGAAACTGACACTCAGAAGGCTTTTGATGAAGTCATGAAGAAAGAGAAAATTTCCGAGCTTCGTTTGATTCAGGCAGCGGTTTATGCGCCGCAATGGCAATCGCTAGTCAGTAATTATTTAGGATGGAAAGGCTTGGATTCTGCGATTTGGTGGATGCATGCTCATACCAAAACCGGAGCTTATGAAGAACAGAATGCAAAACTGGAAAGTGAGGTGGCTAAATATTCATCTGTAGATATTCAGGAGTTCAAAGATGGAGCTGTGGACAAAGATTGGTTTACAAAAGCCTATAAAGAATTAGGAAAAGCCCGGTGGGAAATGTTGTATGAATCTGCAAAATATATATCAGACGGAAACGGACACCGAAGAGCAAGGCTGTATTCCGATACTTTGTCCGGAAGTTTAAAAATCAAAGAAGTTACGGCTAAAGTTAAAGATAAACGTGACCAGGATTATCTTCGCGTATATGGTTTGGTCCCATTAAGCAAAACAAATCCGGAAAAAGATGTATTGGGCAGATATGAATATATTCAACAGTTCAAGAAAGAGAGTAGGGAGTTTGGTTCAATGAAGCAGGCTAGTGAAGGTTTGGCAATTCGTGTAGCTTTAGAGAATTTGGCTAGAAATGCCGGCTATCCTGACCCAATAAGATTGACGTGGGCTATGGAAACCAAACAAATTCAATCACTTCTCTCAAAAGAAACTCAAGTGACCATTGATGGAGTGACCGTAGGTTTAATCATAGAAGATAATGGAAAAGCAGAACTGGTGGTATTCAAGGATGATAAACAGCTGAAATCTATTCCTCCGAAAATTAAGAAAGATAAAACCATTGTAGAATTAACCAATAACCGTAAGATCATGCGTGAGCAATGGACCCGTTCCAGAAAAGGATTGGAAGAAGCGATGATAAGAGGGGATGAATTCTTCTTAAAAGAAATTAAAACCCTTTTTGAACATCCGGTTATTGTAAAGCACTTAGAAAAGCTTATATTCATTTCCAATGACCATAAAATAGGTTTTTATCATGATGGAAGTCTTGTTAATGCTCATGGTGAGATTCAGGAGTTAAATGAAGAAAACACTTTACGTATTGCCCATTGTGTAGATCTGCATGAACATTCAGTTTGGAGTGATTACCAACATTATTGTTTTAAAGAAAAACTAATTCAGCCATTCAAACAGATTTTCAGAGAGCTATATGTTCCTACCCCTGATGAATTGAAAGAGAAATCTATTTCCCGTAGATATGCAGGACATCAGATTCAGCCTAAACAGACTTTGGCATTGCTTAAAACAAGAGGATGGAAGGTAGATTATGAGGAAGGACTACAGAAAGTATATCACAAAGAAGGCTTCCAGGTGAAATTATATGCTATGGCAGACTGGTTCTCACCAGCAGATATAGAAAGCCCAACTCTGGAAACCATAGAATTTCATTCATTAAAGGATTATAAGAATATTCCTTTTGAAAAAATTAATCCAAGACTATTTTCTGAAGTAATGAGGGATGTGGATTTGGTAGTATCAGTGGCACATGTAGGAGGTGTAGATCCGGAAGCCAGTCATTCATCCATCGAAATGAGAGCGGTATTGATGAAAGAAACAGCACGTCTATTTAAATTAGATAATGTGAGAATTGAAGGATCGCATGTATTGGTAAAAGGTCAGATGGCTGAATATAGTGTACATTTAGGAAGTGCGGTTGTTCATCAGACTCCAGGCAGATATTTATCTATTCTTCCGGTACATTCTCAGCATAGAGGAAGATTATTTCTGCCTTTTGCAGATGATGACCCAAAATCTGCTGAAGTATTGTCTAAAGTTTTATTATTAGCCAAGGACAATGAAATACAGGATCCAACCATATTATCACAGATCAAGCAAGAGTATGTATAAATGAAAACAAAAAGGTATGCTTTTTAAAGTGTACCTTTTTTTGCCATAAACCAATTTCAGGGCATAAAAAAAGCATCTTTTTCAGATGCTTGTGTTTTTAGATATTCTTTTTTTAAACTTCGTCGTCAGAATCTATTGTGAATGATCTGCTTTTGAAATCTTTGTCATGTTTTTCTGAAATTACATCCTCACCCTTTTCATTAATGATGAAATCTGTGGACTCATTAAACATCTCCTGAAAACTCTTAAAATCTTCCTTATAAAGGTAAATTTTATGCTTCTCGAATGTAGCTTCCCCATTCTCTCCGAAATTTTTCTTACTCTCAGTGATTGTAAGATAATAATCTCCTGCTTTCGTCTCGCGCACATCAAAGAAATAAGTTCTTCTCCCTGCTTTTAACACCTTAGTGAAAATCTCATTTTCATGGCGTTCCTTGTATTCACTCATTGTTAGATATTTTTTAATCTTGTTAAGAACAAATATAAAAGAATTCTTTTAATCACAAAATTTTTTTTATGATTTATTTAACAATTAGGAATGAAACCGCTATGCGGTTACAGAATTAGCAATTTCGGTAAGGTTGATAATCTGGTGGGCTTTTTGAGCGCTAGACTCTCTGTGTGTGATAATTATGGAGGTCGCATTACTGATTTTTCGATCAATATTTTCAAGAATATTCTGCTCTGTTTCGGTGTCTAAAGCAGACAGAGAATCATCAAAAATAATGATATTTGGGTCTTTAATTAAGGCTCTGGCAATACAAATTCTTTGCTTTTGCCCCCCTGAAAGCATTACCCCGCGTTCACCCACAAGTGTTTTATATTGCTCCTTAAACTCAACAATATTTTTGTGAACATCTGCAATCTGAGCATACTCAATTACCTTTTCATGTGATGGATGATCAATAGCAAATCCGATATTATTTTCAATAGAATCAGAGAATAAGTAGCTCTCCTGCGGAATATATCCGATGAAGTTTCTGTAATTCTCGAGATTATGTTCTTTCAGATTTTTACCGTCAATCAGGATTTCCCCTTCAGTAGGATCAATTAATCTGCATAAAAGCAAGGCAATAGTAGACTTTCCGCTTCCGGTTTTTCCCATAATAGCAAGGGATTCTCCGGCTTTAATTTTAAAGCTCAAATTCTCCAATGCTTTAATACCAGTGTTAGGATACACATAAGATACATTTCTGAATTCTATATCTCCATTAATAGGATAAGTCTCAAAGTTGGTGTTAATGATCTCAGATTTTTTATCCATGAATTCATTGATCCTTTGCATAGAAGCCTCAGCTCTCTGATTTACGGATGTTACCCATCCTACCATAGAGAATGGAAAGATCAAAGTGTTAATATACATGAAGAAATCAGCAATTTTACCAATACTTAATTCTCCCGCAATGTATTTTGTTCCTCCAATCCAGATAACAGCAACATTTAATAAACCGATGACAAATAGAATAATGGTAAAGAAATAAGCTTCTGTTTTAGCAAGATCAAGTGCCTTATTTTGGTAATCGGTGACTTTTATTCCATAGTTTTTTTGAATATATTTTTCTCGTGCGAAAAACTTCACCACTCGGATCCCTGAAAAACTGTCCTGTACAAAAGTTGAAATGGCAGATTGGCTTTTCTGCATGATCTTCGACTTTTTATTGATGATCGAACTTACTTTATAAATAGCAAAAGATAAAATAGGAAGCGGAAGCAAGGTCCATAAAGTCATGGAAGCATCCGTTTTTACCATATAGATTGCCGTAATCAGGACGAGGACAATAAGGTTGGCTACGTACATTACACCTGGTCCAAGGTACATTCTTACTGCCACTACATCTTCACTTAATCTGTTCATTAAATCTCCGATGGTAGTCTGTTTATAATCCGTTAAAGATAAATCCTGATAATGTCTGTAGATTTTATTCTTCAGTTCATATTCAATTCTTCTGGAGGCAACAATGATGGTTTGTCGCATCATAAAAGTAAAGAATCCAGTTAAAAATGAACATCCTACAATGATTCCCACATAAATAAGTACCTGTTGATTGAAACCAAGATTTCCACTTTTGGTAAGTTCATCAACAGATTTTCCTACAAACTGAACTTTATATATATTGAAAAAATTACTGGCAATGATAAATAGTACCCCCCAAAACAAAAGTATTTTGTGTTTCCAAAAATAGGGGTTTAAGGTTTTTAGCGCTTTCATATAGTTTCACAAAATTACAAAAATGTCGTCAGACTACGAATTCAATCAATTTTAAATTTTGTATCTTTGCAGTCATTAAAAAGCTCTTTGAATGTTAGGAAGACGACAAATTCGTGAAAAAGTAGTACAGGCGGTGTATTCATACTATCAGAACCCTGTAAAATTTGATGTTTTAGAGAAAAACATGTTCGCTGGAATAGAGAAAATCTATTATCTCTATATCTATCAGCTTAATTTTTTAGTAGGTCTAAAAGAATTAGCTGAGCATCAAATTGAAATCGGTAAGAACAAATACCTTAAAACCGATGCTGATATTAATCCTAACCAAAAATTCATCAATAACCAGATATTGCTTAAACTGGAAGAAAATCCAGAAAGATTATTCTTCACAGGTCAGCACAAGCAGCTGAAGTGGGATATGCATGATGATTTATTGGTAAAGACTTTCCAAAGAATTACTGCTGGAAAACGTTATCAGGATTTCATGAAAGAAGAAGGATTTTCTTTTGAAGAAGATCAGAAGTTTATCGGGAAATTATTTTTAAGATACATTGCTGAAAATGATGATTTCCATGATTACTTGGGAGATAAGGAACTTTCATGGTATGACGATATCCATATTGCCAATTCAATGGTTCAAAAAACAATCGGATTCCTAAGAGAAGATGAAGAGAGCAGAACTTTAATCAAGATGATTAAAGATGAAGACGACAAGAGCTTCGCGGCTAAATTATTGAAAGACACTCTGAATAACTGGGAAAACAATGAAAAAAAGCTAGAAGAAAGATTGGAAAACTGGGATCTTGAAAGAGTATCCCTGATGGACAAAGTGATCTTGTCAACGGCTATTTCAGAGCTTGACAATTTCGCCTTAACGCCTTCAAGAGTTATTATTAATGAATATATCGAAATTGCTAAAGTATTTGCTACAGACCGTTCGAATATCTTCATTAATGGTATTTTAGATAAATAT
Organism: Chryseobacterium nakagawai; assembly: GCF_900637665.1. Lineage (NCBI taxonomy): Bacteria > Pseudomonadati > Bacteroidota > Flavobacteriia > Flavobacteriales > Weeksellaceae > Chryseobacterium > Chryseobacterium nakagawai. The sequence goes on along the minus strand of NZ_LR134386.1, from coordinate 5,213,491 downwards.
TGTAAAGATCAAAATAGAATATAAAATGAAAAAGACGTTATCAATTATCGCCTTGTCAATTATAGGCTTTGGATTAGTTTCTTGTAAAAAAGAAAACAAAGAAACTCAAAGCCCTGAAGCTGTAGCTACTGATTCTACAGCTGCAGGAACTCCGGTAACAGCTGACTCTGCTACATCTGTAACAGGAGAAGCTCCTGCTGCTGCAGTTTCTAATGCTCCTTCTACTTCTGTAGCTTTATCTGAAAGCGCTTTCGATTTTGGAAAGATCAAAAAAGGAGACAAAGTAGAGCACGTATATGAAATTACCAATACAGGAAAAAATCCATTGATTATTTCCGAAGTAAAGCCTGGATGCGGATGTACTGTTCCTGATTTTACAAAAGAGCCTATCATGCCAGGTAAAAAAGGAAAAATTACATTGCACTTTGATTCTTCAAGCTTTGATGGAAACGTTCAGAAATCTGCTGATGTTTTTGCTAACGTAGAAAAGTCCCCAATTCAATTAACGTTCACTGCGAACATTCAACCATAATTTTTAAAATATGTTGACATTATTTTTACAGGCACAGCCACAAGGTTCTTCATCTATGATGCTGATTATGATGGGTGTGATGTTTGTAGGGTTTTATTTCCTGATGATCAGACCTCAGATGAAAAAGCAAAAACAGGAAAAAAACTTTCAGGAAGAACTTAAAGTAGGAACTAGAGTAGTACTTACATCTGGTCTTCACGGAAGAATTGCTCAAGTTCAGGATGACGGTTTCATTATTGAAACATTATCCGGAAAGCTAAAGTTTGAAAAAGCTGCAGTTTCCAGAGAAATGACACAAAGCCGTTTCGGAGATAAGGCAAAAACTGCTGAAAAATCTGCAGACAACAAAGAAACAGTAACTGAAGAAAAGAAATAATTTAATTCAGTCTGAAAATATTTAGCTGCGGCGGGTGAACGAAGTTCATCCGCCGCAATTTTTTATATAATGTTATTTCATATATAATATTGTATGTTCTCATTCGTAGGAGAAGATAAGGATCTATTATTCAATAGTAATATTGTCATTCTGAACGAAGCAAAGCGTAGTGAAAAATCTCATACAATATATTCCTTTTCTCACAGTTTAAAATACTTGTGTTCATTTGTAAAAACATTACCAGAATTAGTGTTCAATAAAAAATTATCTTTGCTCCATGAATCACAACACCAGCAAGACTGTTCTCATTTTAGGAGCTAATTCAGACGTAGCAAAGCAATGCATCATTCAATACCTTAAAAAAGGATTTTCAGTAATAGCAGCCTCCAGAAATACAAAATCGTTGGAAGATTTCATCACTGCCAATGCTTTGGATCAGACTAAAGTTATGGTGTTGTATTTTGATGCTGCAGACTTCGATTCTCATCAACAATTTTACCATGAACTTCCTGTAAAACCTCATATTGCAGTATATTCCGCAGGTTTTCTTGTGGATAACCAAAAGGCTTTGAGAGATTTTAAAGGAACAAAACAAATGATGGAAGTCAACTATATGGGTGGAGTTTCCATTCTGAACGTTATTGCTATGGATAAAAGCAATAAAAACCTGGAAAGAATCATTGGATTGTCTTCATTATCGGGAGTAAGAGGAAGAAAAAGTAATTTTGTTTACGGAAGTACGAAAGCTGCATTTACTCAATATCTGGCTGGATTAAGACAGGAATTAGCTTCCAGAAAAATAACAGTAAATGTTTTAGTGATAGGGTATATTAGGACAAAAATCAATGAAGGATTAGAATTGAATGAGTCCTTAATCATGGAGCCTGATTATGTAGCGAAATTTATTGTGAATGCCGGAAATACTTTTACTATTGTTCCCAATTTTAAATGGAAAATTATTTATCATATCCTGCGACTTTTACCAGAAAGCCTGGCTGCAAAATTACCATAACCTGTTAGTTTTTACTGGGCAAAATTTATTTTATATAAAGATTTTCTCCCCGAAAAGGCAGTTCGGTATTTTTTTTGTAATGATAGCCTCGAATTATTTATTCTTCCAGGCAAGATTCAAATTATAAAATAATCATTGAGTAAGCAGAGAAAATCTGTTCTGCTGTCAACCCGTTGCAATGCATATAATCATTGATTTTAACTTCCAAAGAGTTAAAGGCAGTTTCTGATTTCTATTTGTTTTAAGATCTTGCTGTTATAGGAATGAATATCTGTAATGACATATAAAAATAAGTAGTATAAAAATGGACGATTTACAATTGAATAACATTCAAAAACATTGGGATACCTTAATATCTTCAGCCATTTCATGGGCACCGAGAATCTTTACTGCAATTATTTCTGCATTATTGATTTATCTGATCGGATCATGGATGATAAGAATGATTAAGAAGCTTGTTGCGAAAGGTTTCAAGAAACGTAATATGGAAGCCTCTTTGCAGCACTTCCTACTTAATATTATCAATTGGGGACTTAATATTCTTCTCTTTATTGTAGTGGTTACTCAATTAGGAGTGCAAACTTCTGCCTTTGTAGCCATGATTGGTGCTGCAGGTTTAGCCGTAGGTTTGGCTTTGCAGGGATCTTTAACGAACTTTGCTGGTGGAATCCTTATTCTGCTGTTAAAACCATTTAAAATAGGAGACTTTATTTCTACCAATTCCGGGGTTTCCGGGACGGTAGATGCCATTGATATTTTTCATACAAAACTGATTACCCCACAAAATCAATTAATCATTATTCCTAATGGAGTTGTTTCTAATAACAGTATTACAAATTTTACCCAGCTTGGAACAAGAAGAACATCTCTGGATATCGGAGTTGCTTATGATGCAGATCTTAGACAGACAAAGAGGGTATTAATGGAAATGATCGTAAAGAATCAATATGCTCTTGCAGAGCCTGCACCACAGGTAGTTGTAACAACACTAGGTGATAGTGCAATCAACTTATCGATCAGAGTGAGTGCTTCTACCGAAAACTTTTGGAAAATGAATGAAGAACTTATTATTGATTGTAAAGAAGCTCTGGACAGGGCAGAAATCGGAATTCCTTTTCCACAAAGAGACGTACACGTTTATAATAAGTAATCAGATAATATTATTTACAACAATCATAAAAAATCCTGCGTTATTGAATGCAGGATTTTTTATGTAAGAAGTTATTGTTTTGGTAAAAACAAAATTAAGATGATTAAGAATATTTAGAATCAGGTATTTGGATAGTTTTTGCAGGTAAAAATATATAAATTATTCAATATTCTGCAGTAACTCTAATGCCTTCATCATATCAATACCTTTTCCCAGAACAGGTTTAAATAAATCCCCTTTATTTAGAATTCTTTCCAAAGCATTTTCGATGGTATAATCTGTGGGTAATAATCCAGGTTTCAGCTCATCCCAATCCAAAGGCATAGAAACAGAAGCACCTTGTTTAGGTCGAAGACTATAAGCACTTGCTAAAGTCTGACCTGTTCGGTTCTGTAAATAATCCAAATATATTTTTTTACGATCTCTTTTTTGAAGGCTTCTTTCTAATGTTGTAATTTCAGGAAGTTTTTCATGAACCTGTTTCATCAGGATATGGGCAAAGTCTTTTACCTGTTCGAAATCATATTGTGCACCCATCGGAATATAAATATGAATACCTGTACTTCCGGAAGTCTTACAATACCCTTTAATTTTGATTGATTGTAAAATTTCATTGACTTGAAGAGCTGTTTCAATAACCTCATCAAAGCTGTTTTTCTTTGACGGATCAAGATCCAAAACCAAATAATCAGGATGTTCAAGATCAGGAAGTGAACTGTTCCAAGGATTGAAATCAATACATCCGAGGTTATTCAGATACGCTAAGGTTGCCTTGTCATTACAGTAGATGTAATCAATGTATTTGTCATTAGATTCTGAGTAAACCTGAGTTGTTTTTATCCAGTCAGGGATGTGATCTCCCGCATCTTTCTGATAAAAACCCTGTTCTTCTATGCCATTAGGAAAACGATTGAGGGATAAAGGACGGTTTTTTAAATGAGGCAGGATATATTTTGCTACAGACTGATAATAATCTATGACATCACCTTTGCTAATTCCATCCTTTGGAAAATATATTTTATCCTGATTCGTGAGCTTCACAATGTGTTTGTTTAAGGTGATGTCTTTTTCCTTTTCCGAAGGTTCTGTTTTTTTTGATGATGCTTTAGCTTTCATAGTTTTTGACTTTTTAGGGTGAATTGTGTAATCAGTTGAACCTTTTACTTCTTCTGGCTCCTTATCTTCCCGAATCCCCATAAAAACAGGATGGCGGAAAATACCATCTTTGGTAATTTCTGAATATTTGATTTCGCAGACCAATTCGGGTTGTACCCATGTTACAGGCATATTTGTTTTGGGGATGGATTCAAATGGAGAAGATTTTATAATGATCTTTTCAAGTCTTTGATGAAGCTCTTTTAGGGAAATATGATTAAATCCAGTTCCCGTATGCCCACAATAGACCAGCTCATTATTTACATATTTTCCAAGAATTAAAGCTCCGAAATTTTCCCGAGAGCCTCTGGGTTCTGTAAATCCACAGATAATAGCTTCTTCAGTATTTGAAAATTTAATCTTAAGCCAGTCTGTGGTTCGGGAACTTTCTACATATTGACTGCCTGCCCGTTTAGCAATCATACCTTCAAGCTTCATTTTTTTCATCTGTTCAAAAAATGCAACCCCTTTTTCAGGAAAATGATCACAGTATTTAAGAGTATCAGTTTCAATTAATGCATCTTTTAAAAGTTCTTTCCGTTGTACGAGTGGAAGTTCTTCCGTAGAATGACCATTCAGCCATAGAAGGTCAAAGACCTGATAAACCAAAGCAAGATTGGGATGATCATCGATTTGCTGTAAAAGCTGAAAACTTGGTTTTCCCTGATTATCGTATGCAACAATTTCACCATCCAGGATCATTTTATATTTCTGCTGATCAAAATCCTGGGCTATTTTATCAAATTTTGATAAAAATGAAATTCCGTTTCTGGAATAAAAAAGGGGGGCATCATGACTAAGATCAGCGATAGCCCTATAGCCATCCCATTTTATTTCAAAAAGCCAGTCTTTATCATCAAATGCCTTATCAAAAGATTTGGCAAGCATGGGTTTTATAAAAGACTTAAGCTTTTTTTCGGCGGCTAAAGAATTAAAACTTCGGAATCTGTTTTCCGAAGTTATGATTTCTTTTTTTCGTTTGTTTTTAGGCTTTTTTTTTCCTCAAGGAATTTGGTGACTAAAGATTTTGGAGAGATATTTTCTTCAGCATTATAAGGGCTTTCTGCAAATTCATCTTTATGCTTAATAAGCAACCATGCGTTGTCTTCAGAATTTTTCATTTTAACCAAAGCAAATTCACCCTTCAATTTTTTTCCATGTAAGGTAAATTTTAAGGAGCCAGCATGCAGTTCTTTCAACAATTCTTTTTCATCAGAAACATTGCTGTTTTCTTCCAAAGGTTCGTAAATTCCACTATCCCACACTTCCACTTGTCCTGCTCCGTAATTTCCTTCAGGAATATTCCCTTCAAAATCCTTGTAATCATAAGGATGATCTTCCACCATCATAGCCAGGCGTTTATCCTGAGGGTCTAAAGAGGGCCCTTTTGGAACAGCCCAACTCTTTAAGACACCTTCCATTTCCAGACGGAAATCATAGTGAAGTCGGGTAGCAGCATGTCTTTGAACAACGAAGATCAGTTTGTTTTCACTCTTTTTCGTTTTTCCTTTAGGTTCACTTGTTTCATTGAACTTACGCTTTTGTTGATAATCTTTGAGTGCCATTACGATGCTGATTTAGATTTAGAGGTATTTAAACTGGCTTTTAACTGGGCCATAAGATCAATCACTTTACCTTCTTTTGCAGCCGGTGCTTTTTGGACTTTACTATTTTTACCTTTTGCTTTCTGCTTGATGATTTTCATTAGATCATCAGAATAGGTATCTTTATACATTGCCGGATCAAAATCCTGAGAAAGCTGCTTGATAAGACTTACTGCCATTTTCAATTCTGCTGGTTTTGGGGCCTTGCGGGCCGGGATTTTTAGATCAGCATACTCTCTTATTTCCTGATTAAATCTTAGCTTATTCAAGATCAGTATATGATCATTGTAAGGGCGTATCATTCCTATAGCTTCACTGTCACGGAGTACAAACGTTCCGATTCCTACCATTTTGGTTTCTTCAAGAGCTTTTAGCAAAAGCCTGTATGCATTTTCACCATTTTTCTGAGGTTCCAGATAATAGGGCGTTTCAAAATAAATACTGTCTACTTCTTCCTCTTTGACAAACTGATCAATGGATAGAATCTTTGTTTTTTCAGGGCTTGCAGCTTCGTAATCCTGCTCATCAAGAACGATATATTTATCATCCATGAGATAGCCTTTAACGATATTTTCCCATTTTACTTCTTTTCCTGTATTTTCATTGACTCTCTTAAACCGGATATTGGAAAAATCGGATTTATCGAGCATATCAAGGTCGAGTTTGCTGGTCTCCGTTGCTGAGTAAATTTTAATAGGAATATTTACTAAACCGAAGCCAATGGCGCCATTCCAGATTGCTTTCATTGTCTTACGTTTTTAAAAATCAAGCAATTAGCGTGCCGTCAGAAGGGTGCGTGGTATGTATTATAAAGCTTTTTGCCAAATGACAATTGTTTTTAGCTTCTACTTTTATACCTTTATCTTTCCGCAATCTGTGGATAAATAACATGGAAGAACTTTTTAACTATATCAAAAAATTTGGATTACTGAATACGCAGGATGAGCTTCTGATTACGGAAGGAATCCAGGAGATTTCCGTGAAGAAAGGAGAAATTTTCGTAGAGGCAGGGAAAGTAAGTCAAAAGATTGCTTTTGTAAAGGAAGGGGTATTCCGATCTTTGTATTATAACAAAGAAGGAGATGATTTTACCCGTTATTTTATTTATGAAGGCCGTTTTATTGGAGACTTTCAGGGATTTACCGATCAGCTTCCTGCCCATGAATACATAGAAGCGATTACAGATGCTGTTTTACTTGTAATTGACCTCAATCATTTTAAAATATTAGAAGAGAAAATTGCAATATGGCCAGTTTTATTTGCCCGGATTCATGGTTTTGTTGCCGAAAATAAGCTTAAAGTAGCAAGCATTATGCTCAATCAGGATGCAAAATCAAGATATATTCATTTTCTCAATCATTATCCTGGGCTGGCGAATAGAGTTCCACAGTCTATGTTGGCTTCTTATCTTGGGGTGACGCCTTCGTCGCTGAGCAGGATTAGGAGAACTATCAATGAGTAATGTGGTCTCTTCATTGTAAAATATAAATGTAAAGGTCAAAATATAATGTCTATCGATCTTATTATTTATAAATTAAACATACGAATTGTCAATATTCAATAGGAACGGGCTAAAGCCCGTTCTATCATTTTATAAAAATTCCATTGGCTTTAGCCAAAACCTATAACAAGAACACTGTTACAAAAATAAATATGAAGTTAAATCCCGACTTCGGATTCATAAATATTCATACCCTGTATTGATAAAAATACGTTTTTGTCAAATGGCAATGGTCTCCCTTTCAAACTGCCATAGCTTTGCACCATAAAAATAATTATATGGATATTGTATTAGGACTTCAGTGGGGAGATGAAGGTAAAGGAAAGTTTATTGACCTTATCAGTGAAAATTATGATATTGCAGCCCGCTTTAATGGGGGCTCAAATGCTGGACATAGCATTGAAAGAAATGGGAAAAGAATTACGCTTAAAATGATTCCTTCAGGAATTTTTATGCAAGGGGTACAGAATGTTATTGGGACTGGAACTGTTCTTGATCCTGTAAGCTTTAAAAATGAAATTCTGAATTTAAAAAAGTTTGATGAAACGCTTCATCCGGAGAAAAATTTGATTATTTCTAAAAAGGCTCATTTTGTATTGCCTACGTATAAGCTGATGGATGTTTTCATGGAAGAAAGCCCAGCCTATACAACAATAGGAACAACAAAGAATGGAATTGCCCAGGCGTATTCCAATAAAATTTTAAGACAGAATGTAAGAATCGGGGATATGTATGCTCCGGATTTTAAAGAGAGAGTAGAACGTATTTTAGAGAGAGATTATCAATTTCTTGCTGATGGAGGAATGGAATTGCCCGATTTTGAATCAGTAAGCAAAGAATTTTTTGAAGCCGTAGAATTTTTAAAACAATTCAATTGTACAGAAACTGAATTATTTCTCAATAAAGCTTTAACTGAAGGAAAAACTGTCTTGGGTGAAGGGTCTCAGGCAACATTGTTAGATATTGACCATGGTACTTACCCTTACGTAACTTCTTCTTCTACTATTGCATCAGGAGCTTGCAGCGGATTGGGTATTTCTCCTAAAAAGATCGGTGAGATTTACGGTATTGCCAAAGCATATTGTACAAGAGTAGGAAATGGAATATTTCCAACGGAGCTTTTTGACGAAATGGGTGAAGAAATAAGAATAAAAGGAAATGAGTTTGGTTCCAATACAGGACGTCCGAGAAGAACAGGCTGGCTGGATCTTCCTGCGTTACGATATGCAGTAATGATTAATGGAGTTACTCAATTGGTTCTGACAAAAGCAGACGTTTTAAGTGGATTAAAATCTGTTGCAGTTTGTACTCATTATGAGTTGGAAGACGGAACTATTGAAACCACTGCCGGAACCCTCCCTGAAAATGCTAAACCAGTATTCAAATGGCTGGATGGCTGGAATGCGGATTTCTCAGTAATTAAAAATTCTTCTGCTCTTCCGCAGGAATTGATGAACTTCCTTTCTTTCTTGGAGGAAGAAGTGGGAGTTCCGGTAACGTATCTTTCTATAGGGCCGGGAAGAGAAGAGATGTTGAAAATGAAATAATTTTCCCGACAACTATTGTTGATCTGTAAAAGGAATTTTATTTTTTATATAATTGAATTTCGAAGTCGTTATGATTCCAATCGTAGTTGATACATACATAATTAAAGAAAGGAGCTGAATAAGGGTTTTCATAGTATAAAAAAGCGGGGCATTTGCCCCGCTTTAAATTTATGCTTTTAAATCTAATTTTAACTCTAATTCATCGAGCTGTGCATCAGCAATAGAAGCTGGCGCATCAATCATCACGTCACGCCCAGAATTGTTCTTAGGGAATGCAATATAATCTCTGATTACCTCGTTTCCATCCAGAATAGCTACTAAACGGTCAAATCCGAATGCCAGACCACCGTGTGGTGGTGCTCCGTATTTAAATGCATTCATTAAGAATCCAAACTGAGCTTCTGCTTCTTCTTTTGAGAATCCTAACAGGTCAAACATTTTAGATTGAAGATCTCTGTCGAAAATTCTGATAGATCCACCTCCGATTTCGTTACCGTTAAGTACCATATCGTAAGCGTTGGCTCTTGCTTTTCCGGGATCAGTTTCCAATAAGTGAATATCTTCAGGTTTTGGAGAGGTGAAAGGGTGGTGCATGGCATGGAATCTTTCAGTATCCTCATCCCATTCCAATAGAGGGAAGTCAACCACCCAAAGTGGTGCAAATACATTTCCTTTTCTTAATCCTAAGCGGTTTCCAAGCTCCATTCTCAAAGCAGAAAGCTGAGCTCTTACTTTGTTTTCGTTTCCGGAAAGAATCAACATTAAGTCACCTTCTTTCGCTCCGAATTTCTCAATGATTTTTGCTAAGTCCTCTTCGTTGTAGAATTTGTTTACTGATGAGGTTTTTACTCCATCATGCTGGAATTTTGCCCAAACCATTCCTGAAGCTCCAACCTGTGGACGCTTCACCCAATCTACAAGTTCATCAATCTGCTTTCTTGTATAGTCTGCACATCCTTCTACATTGATTCCGACAACCAATTCAGCTTCATCAAATATCTTAAAGTCTTTTCCTTTTACAAGTTCGTTAAGCTCTACGAATTCCATTCCGAAACGGATGTCCGGTTTGTCATTTCCATATTTCTGCATCGCTTCTGCGAATGTCATTCTTGGGAAATCACCGAATTCCTGACCTGTAATGTCTTTGATAAGCGTTTTGGTCATTCCTTCGAAAACATTCATTACATCTTCCTGTTCTACAAAAGCCATCTCGCAGTCGATCTGTGTAAATTCCGGCTGTCTGTCTGCTCTTAAATCCTCATCACGGAAACATTTTACAATCTGGAAGTATTTATCCATTCCACCTACCATCAAAAGCTGTTTGAAAGTCTGTGGAGACTGTGGCAATGCATAAAACTGTCCCGGGTTCATTCTGCTTGGAACAACGAAGTCTCTTGCTCCTTCCGGAGTAGATTTAATCAAAACAGGAGTTTCCACTTCGATGAAACCTTCATCAGATAAATAATTTCTTACTTTCTGAGCCATCTTGTGACGGAAGATCAATTTATCTTTTACCGGATTTCTTCTGATATCCAGATAACGGTATTTCATTCTTAATTCCTCTCCACCGTCAGTTTCATCTTCAATAGTGAAAGGAGGAAGCTGAGAATCGTTCAGAATCGTTAGTTTTTCAACTAAAATTTCAATTTCCCCTGTAGGAATATTAGGATTTTTACTTACTCTCTCAATTACTTTTCCGGTAGCCTGAATAACGAATTCACGGCCTAATTTTTTAGCTTCTTCCATCAATTGTGCAGAAGAACGCTCCTGGTCAAATACCAGCTGGGTAATTCCGTAACGATCTCGAAGATCTACCCAAATCATAAATCCTTTATCACGGATAGTCTGTACCCATCCTGATAGTGTAACTTCTTCATTCAGATTTTTCAGAGATAGCTCTCCGTTGGTGTGTGATCGAAACATAATTATTTGTTTAAAGTTCAATGTTTAGAGACCGTCTCAAAAGTTGTTGAAATTGATTTTTGTTATTCTGAGCTTGCTGAATAATCTCTAAGAATCAAATGCTTAAGATTCTTTACTGTATTTCATTTCGTTCAGAATGAAACTTTTGATATAACCTCTTTTTTTTCGTTGGCAAAGATAAGATTTTTGCAGGTTTTATAAATAAAAAAACTTCTTATTAATTTTTATTGTCAATTGCTAAGACTTACTCCGATACAGATTTGTATTTTTGAGGATAATAAAATTATAACCAAAGAAATGACCAGATATATTGACTTTTTCAAGAAAGCCTTTAGAGGAGAAGAAACCGATTTTACGAAGGTAAACATCAGGAGTGCCGTTTTGCTTCTGGCTATACCGATGATGCTAGAAATGGCGATGGAGTCAGTATTTGCACTGGTTGACCTCTATTTTGTGGGACATTTGAAAGAGAGTGGCTTTGCGATTCAGACCGTAGGACTTACGGAGTCTGTGCTTTCCATTATGTACTCTATTGCCATTGGAATGAGTATGGCGGCAACGGCAATGGTAGCGAGAAGAATTGGTGAGAAAAATCCGGAACAAGCTTCCCGGAGTGCCGCACAGGTATTGTTGGTCTCATTCGTAATAACTCTTGTTTTAAGTATTTTAGGTGTTGTGTACGCCGAAGAAATTCTGATCCTGATGGGATCAAGACCGGAGGCAGCTGCCTATGGAAAAGATTTTACGAGAATTATGATGGGAAGCAGTACCATTATTATGCTTTTATTCCTTATCAATGGGATTTTTAGAGGAGCAGGTAATGCCATGATAGCAATGAAAAGCTTATGGATTGCTAATATTGCCAACATCATTCTTTGCCCTATTTTGATTAAAGGCTTTGGACCTATTCCTGCTATGGGCCTTACAGGAGCTGCGTTGGCAACGACTATTGGAAGAAGTATTGGAGTACTCTATCAATTGTATCATCTTTTAGTAGCAGATACACAAATCCGGATTAAGCTTCCTTATTTTAAAGCAGATTATGGGTTAATTAAATCGATCATAAAAATAGCCACTCCGGGAATCTTCCAATTTGTGATTGCATCATGCAGCTGGATCTTCCTTGCAGAGCTGGTAGCCACTACAGGAGGTGAAAATGCCTCTGCAGGTTATCAGACTGCCTTACGATTAATGATGTTCTTTATGCTTCCGGCCTGGGGGCTTAGTAATGCGGCATCCACGTTAGTGGGACAGAATATGGGGGCGAATGAAATGTTGAGGGCAGAACAGTCTGTGATGAAAACGGTAAAATATAATGTGATTTTCATGGTGATCGTAAGTTTAATATTTGTTCTTTTCGGTAATTTCTTAGTGAGCTTTTTTACCCAGGATGTTGAGATTAAGAATTTTGCTAAAAATGCACTTCATATCATGAGTATAGGTTTTATATTCTACGGAATTGGAATGGTGATGATTAATGCCTTCAATGGAGCAGGAGATACATGGACGCCAACATGGGTGAATCTTTTCGGGTTTTGGCTGTTTCAGATTCCCTTAGCTTATTTTCTTTCCAAGTATCTGGAAATGGGACCGAAAGGAGTATTTATTTCAATTCCTGCAGCAGAGGCTCTGATTACGGTTGTCGCTTTTATCTTGTTTAGAAAAGGAAAATGGAAGACAATCAAGGTGTAATTTATGAAAGTTAAATATCGATAAACACAGTCTTTATGGTAATAAATTTATCGTTGTAATGTGGAATTAACGACTGGCAGAACTTCCATCTTACAGTCTCAATATTGCCTTCTTATAAAAACTTTAACAGCTTTTATAATTGGATATTAATCAGGTATTTCCTAAATTCGTAATAACAACAAATATTTATTACTATGGGAAAAGGAGACAAAAAATCAAGACGAGGTAAGATCAATTCTGGAAACTATGGAAAAAGAAGGCCTAGAAAAGCTTCAAAATCTTTTGTAGCCTCTGAAGAGAAATCTAAAAAGTAATGATACAAAAAGGGCGGAGAAATTTTTCTCCGCCCTTTTTTATTAAAAATTAAATTAATTATTTTCCGAAAATATTTCCAAGGATGCTTCCTAATCCGCCGCCGCCTTGCTGTTGCTGATTTCCACCACCAAGTACGCTTCCTAAGATATCATTCAATGGATTTCCTGATGACTGAGCTTGTCCATTATTCCCCAAAACACTTCCAAGAATGTCATTTAATGGGTTAGATTGTTGAGCTTGTGCCTGATTAGAAGCGCTTCCTAAGATTCCGCCCAAAAGGTCTCCTAAACCTCCTGCTCCAACGTTGCTTTGTTGTTTTTGTTGACCAATATATCCCATTACAACAGGTGCCAACATGGCAAGAATAGGCCCTATCTTATCTATTGAAATTCCTGTATTTTGTGATAGCTGGTTTTCTACTGTACTCTTTTGTCCACCGAAGATGTGGTCAAGGATAGATCCACCCTCAGCCTGTCTGGCTTCAATTTGTGAAGGATCATTTAAGATACTTCCATTGTGGTCTTTGTCTAAAGCACTGTTTAATGCTTCCGCTTCTTTAGCATCCTGAGATTTATTTCTTAAATAAGAAATGATGAGAGGAGTAGCTACTGCCAATAAAGCAATTACCTGGTTTCTATTGATTCCGAATTTGTTTTCAGCCTGTTCAGCAACCTGGTTGCTAGTGTTCCCTGTAAGTAGGTCTAATAAGCTCATTGTTTGTGTTTGTTAAAGTATTAATTGACTCAAAGTTATCAAAAAATGTGCCTGATAAAATACTCCGGATTCATAATTATTGTTAAAGTTTTTCTGATCTCCCATTTGAAATAGTCTATGGATTTTTCTCGAAAAGATAAACCCTCAGCAAAACAAAATAGAAGAGAGGAAATTTATAACAATAAAGTATAAAATTTCTGTCTGAGTCTTAGTTCTTTATGATAGGAACATTAGAGCACGCTTCTCCAAACATCAGAGATTTTACAATAGGTTTCAGCTGCTCTACCAACTCAATATAAGCGTTTTCAGGAATTTCTTTATCTGAACATCCTTTTACCAGAACCCTTTTGCCTCTCATGTCTTCAAAATCATAGGTCTGGATCGCATTATGCATCAAAATAACTTCCAAATCTTCACGGTTTCCAAATACGATTTTTTTGGATACATCCGTAAGCTTAGCCGTTAATACAAAATAAGCCCAAAGCGGAATAATAGTATCTACAGAATTATATATATAAAGGTAGCAGTCTCTATATTCTTCAACGTTGATGGCCTCCACTTTTTCACGGAAATCTTTTTCCTTCAAAATCATTTCCTGGAAAAGAAAATCTTTAAGGTCAATACCCTTTCTTTCCCCCTTTGGAAGCAAAGTGGTAAGGTCAAAATTCACAAGGCCGCTTTCAGCAACTTTATTTCGGATTTCAAATTCTTCTGACATTTTTATCATTATCTTTGAACAAATTTACGAATTAAGATCAATATACATTTTAATTTGTTCTCTATTCTTACCATAGAAACTGCCCATGATTTAAAGTAAATGGTTGTTTTTATTGGTTGTTAAAACAATTAAAGATTTCGGAAGAAATGAAATATTACATTATTGCAGGAGAGGCTTCCGGTGATCTTCATGGAAGTAATTTGATGAAAGCTCTTAAACAAAAGGATTCAAATGCGGAGTTCAGATTTTGGGGCGGCGATCTGATGAAAGATCAAGGCGGAACATTGGTAAAACATTATCGTGATCTTGCATTCATGGGATTTTTGGAAGTAGTCATGAACCTGAGAACGATTTTAAATAATATTAAATTCTGTAAAGAAGATATTCAGAACAACAGACCTGATGTCTTAATTCTGGTGGATTATCCGGGGTTTAATCTTAGGATTGCCAGGTTTGCCAAAGAATTGGGTATTAAGGTGGTTTATTATATTTCACCACAACTTTGGGCCTGGAAAGAAGGTAGAGTAGAGACTGTTAAAAAATATGTGGATGAAATGATGGTAATTCTTCCGTTTGAGGAAGAATTTTACAGAAAACATGGTGTACATTCACACTTTGTTGGGCACCCTTTGCTGGATGCAATCTCTGATTTAGAGGAAATCAATATTGATGGTTTTAAGAAAGAAAATGGATTGAACGAAAAAGAAATCATAGCACTTTTACCAGGCTCCAGAAAACAGGAGGTTGAAAAAATGCTTGAAATCATGCTTTCTGTAAGGCCACATTTTAAAAACTATCAGTTTGTTATTGCCGGAGCTCCTAGTCTTCCTAAAGAATTTTATGAGAAATATGTGGATGATAATGTACACTTTGTTTCAAATAGAACGTATGATCTGCTGAGATGCTCAAAGGCCGCTCTCGTAACTTCCGGAACAGCCACATTAGAAACGGCTTTGCTGAATATTCCTGAAGTGGTTTGTTATCGCGGAAGTGCCGTTTCCTATGCTATTGCCAAAAGATTGGTTAAAAATATCAACTATATTTCATTAGTGAACCTTATCATGGATCGGGAAGTAGTGAAAGAGCTTATTCAAAGTGATCTTAATACAAAAAATCTGGTAGCAGAACTCAACAAAATTTTAGAAGGAGGAAAAAGAGAGCAGGTTCTGAACGACTATAGCCTTTTGAGAGAAAAGCTTGGGGGGAGCGGAGCCAGTGATCATGCAGCTGAGGTCATTTTAAAAGTCTGAGAATAAGCTACGAAAATATAATTCCTCTATTACAATGAAACATGTAAAGAATTTTCTATTATTAATTGCCTGTGTAATTTTTTCAATAAGTTTTGCTCAAAAAGAAGCTTCATCTAAAGATAAAGTGCAGATTTTCTATTATGGCTGGTATGGAAACCAAAAAACTGATGGCAGTCTTCAGCATTGGAATCATGAAATTATTCCGCACTGGAGCAATCCTAAATGGAATAATCTTGAGAATCACAAAGGTGGGGATGATATTGGTGCCAACTTTTATCCGGCATTAGGTAATTATAGCTCCAATGATAAAGCAATCATAGAGAAGCACATGAAGATGATTAAAGATTCTGGTGTAGGGGTTGTGGTGGTGAGTTGGTTGGGAAAAGATTCTTTTACTGATAAAAGCTTGATGAAGTATCTGGACATTGCAGACCGTTTTAATTTGAAAATAGCATTTCATATAGAGCCTTTCTATAAATCAATTACAGAGTTTAGAGAGCAGCTTTCTTATCTTGTTAAAACATATGGCCATCATCATGCTTTTTATAAAAAAAACGGAAAACCTCTGTATTACGTGTATGACAGTTATAAAATAGCTCCGGAAGAATGGTCAAAGTTGCTTTCTGAAAATGGAGAGAAGACGGTACGCAATACGGAACTGGATGCATTATATATTGGATTATGGGTAGAAGAAAAAGATTCTGCATTTTTCAATACAACCGGATTTGATGGTTTTTACACTTATTTTGCCAGTGAAGGTTTTGTGTATGGAAGCACAACTTCCAATTGGAATTTTATGGCTCAATATGCAAAAGATCATCATCTTATTTTTATTCCATGTGTTGGTCCTGGCTATTCAGATACAAGAATCAGACCTTGGAATGAAGCTAATTTTAAAAGTAGGGATAATGGTAAGTATTATGAAAGAATGTTTGATGCTGCCATTAAAGTTAATCCTGAATTTATAGCAATTACATCATTTAATGAATGGCACGAAGGAACCCAAATAGAACCTGCAATTCCTAAAAAGATAGGAGACTTCATCTACGAAGATTATGGAAAAGATCCATGGATGTACATTAAAGAAACAAAACGTTTGACAGACAAGTTTTTGAAAGGAAAGTAAAACTTTTAGTGTAAACGTAATTTCATAGCAAAAAAATAAGCGCCCTGTTAATCTCTCTGAAGGTTACAGGGTGTTTTATTTAGTAATTGCAGTGGTAGCAATTCAATATTAAATCTCCTATATTGGTGATATAATTGATTGGATTTGAATAAGGAACCTCTAGTGATCTTAGTTATATGCTTTATTCTTGGAATTTTTTTTCAGGATAAGTTTTTATTGGGGAAAGGATGGATTTATGGTGCCGCTATTATTAATATTGGGATTTTAATTTCGCTGTTTTTCAATACTTATTTTCTGCATAAAGTCAAAAGTATTCTGCTTGGGATATTGTTCTTCGGAATAGGTATGGTTTTTCATTCCTTTAATTCTTTGTCTCAAAAGGTGAAAATTCCTGTGAATAAAAGTGAGACCATTATTTTTAAAATTTCCCAGAAATTAAATTCGACAGAAAAGTATAAAAAATATGAAGGGATTGCCCAATTAGGAGAAGAGAGTTTTAATTCGATGATTTACATTGCGAAAAAACATGAAGAATTAGATTATCAACACTATTACAAAGCTGAAGCTTACATTGCCGAAGCTCAACAGCCTCAATATGATTTTCAGTTTAACTATGCCCAATATCTGAAACGAAAGAACATTGATTATCAAACTTATATTTCAACAGATCTTTCTTCTATAGAGCGAAATGATTTGAGTTTTATAGAGCAGATTAAACAATACAGAGCCTATGTTCTAAAGAAAATTGGCAAAACGGAAATGTCTGGGAATACCAAAGAATTTTTAAAAGGAATTATCCTGGCAGACCGGACAGAAATGGATGTGGTTACTGTACAGGATTTTAATAAATCTGGCCTGGTTCACCTATTAGCTATTTCAGGAACTCA
Source organism: Chryseobacterium nakagawai (assembly GCF_900637665.1). Taxonomy (NCBI): domain Bacteria; kingdom Pseudomonadati; phylum Bacteroidota; class Flavobacteriia; order Flavobacteriales; family Weeksellaceae; genus Chryseobacterium; species Chryseobacterium nakagawai. The sequence goes on along the minus strand of NZ_LR134386.1, from coordinate 5,195,989 downwards.
TATCGTAATTATTTTTGGACTCTTTTATTTTTTGATGGCTCGTTGTATACCTTTAAAACTCAGAAAATATTCGATTATTTTCAGTTTAGTTTTTATTTGGCTATTTGCTTTGTTTATCGGATTTGGAAACTCAGTGCTGAGGTCCTGTATCATGTTGAGTGTGTATTTTATGTTTGTTTTATTACAGAGAAAGCCTGATCTCTTGCACTCATTGGCGTTGTCGGCATTTATTATTCTGATGTTGGATACTCAGCAGCTTTTTGACGTAGGGTTTCAGCTTAGTTTTGTGGCGGTATTAGGGATCTTTTGGTTGAATCAACCCCTTTTGAAATATTTTCCGAGAGCTGATAACTATTTTAAAAAATTGATCTTTAATACGATTACAATATCCTTATCCGCACAGTTGGCCACAATTCCGTTGGTACTGTATTACTTCCATCAATTTTCATTTATCTCAATTATAGCCAACTTTATCATTGTTCCTTTTTCTGAAGTGATTATTGTATTTTCATTTATGATGACGCTTCTTATTGCCTTTGGTCTTGATCTTGGCTTTGTTGATAAAGTTTATGATATTGTTATACAGGTGCTTCTGAAGATTATTCACGGGTTTGCCGGAGCAGATATGGTATTGATTAAAAACATTTCCATGAACCTGATTGAAGTGTTGTCCATATCATTAGCGGTATATTTGCTAAGAGGATTGATTTTAAAATTAAACTTTAAAAACACCATGAACTTTATCATTGCTGTTTTAACATTTTTTATGATAAGGACTGGAAGTAATATTATTGAAAATCAGAGAGAAGAAGTGCTTATTCATTCCATTAGCAAAAATGAAGTTCTTTCAGTAAAGAAAGGAAATAAAGTATGTTTTTGGATTTCGGATAAGGCAAACAGAGAAAAGGTTTTACAATTTATCATCGAACCTTATTGTTCTTCCAGAAGAATAGAATATTTTGAAATGAAACAGATTCCTTCCTCAACTAAAAAAATAGTTTTTGGCGATTATGTTTATGATATAAAATCAAAAAAATAGTTTTTTTTGATTTATAACGTACAAGGCTCTTATTTAGAAAGATTACAAACTGTCTAATTGTGAGATTTCTCACTTTTCGATCTTGTTAACATTTCTTAATTTTGTGGGAAATTCAAATTTAAACTTATATGGCAGGTTTAACGAGTTCTACGATAGGTAGAAAATACGCTATGGCATTATCAGCTATGTTTTTGCTGATTTTTCTTATACTGCATTTGACAACCAATTTGTTATCAGTTCTAAACAGGGATGCATTCAATACAGCATCTGAGTTTATGGGCTATAATCCTTTTGTGCAGTTCTTAATGCAGCCTATTCTTGGTTTTGCAGTAATTTTCCATTTTGCGATGGGATTTGTATTGGAGATCAAGAATAATAAAGCGCGTCCAGTAAAGTATGCATCAAACGATGCTGCTGTAAATTCTTCATGGATGTCCAGAAATATGATTATTTCAGGGGCAGTTGTGTTGGCTTTCCTGGCGCTTCACTTATATGATTTCTGGCTACATGAAATCAATTATAAGTATGTAGAGGGAATAGCTCCTGATTCAGAACGTTTCTGGCCAGAGCTTCATGAGAAGTTTGCTGACCTTTGGAGAGTTGCTTTATACGTGATCTCTTTTGTACTATTGGGCTTACACTTAGCTCACGGATTCCAGTCTTCATTCCAATCTATTGGAGCAAGACATCCAAAATATACGCCCGTGATTAAGGCTTTCGGAACATGGTACTCTATCCTTATTCCGGCAGGATTTATCATTGTGGCAGTTTATCATTTTATAACTCAATAATATCAGTATACTAGTATGAGTAAATTAGATTCAAGAATTCCAGCGGGTCCTCTTAAAGACAAGTGGAAAAATCATAAAGATCATATGAACCTTGTTGCACCAAACAACAGAGATAAGATTGATATTATTGTTGTAGGGACAGGTTTAGCAGGAGGTTCTGCGGCAGCTACTTTAGCTGAGCAAGGATACAATGTGAAAGCATTCTGCTACCAGGATTCTCCAAGAAGGGCTCACTCTATTGCAGCTCAGGGAGGGATCAATGCAGCTAAGAATTACCAGGGAGATGGTGACTCTACCTACAGATTATTCTATGATACCATTAAAGGGGGTGACTATAGAGCAAGAGAAGCTAACGTTTACAGATTAGCAGAAGTTTCTGCAAATATTATTGACCAATGTGTTTCCCAAGGGGTTCCTTTTGGTAGAGATTACGGTGGCCAGTTAGATAACCGTTCATTTGGTGGGGTTCAGGTAAAAAGAACATTCTACGCAAAAGGACAAACAGGACAGCAGTTATTATTAGGAGCATATTCTTCAATGAGCCGTCAAATCGGTAAAGGAAGAATCAAGATGTACAACCGTCATGAAATGCTTGACCTGGTAATTGTTGATGGAAAAGCAAGAGGAATTATTGCAAGAAACCTCGTAACAGGTGAAATCGAAAGACACTCTGCTCACGCAGTAGTAATTGCTTCAGGAGGATACGGAAATGTATATTTCCTTTCTACCAACGCAATGGGATCTAACGTTTCCGCAGCTTGGAAGATCCACAAAAAAGGAGCTTACTTCGCAAACCCTTGTTACGTACAGATTCACCCGACTTGTATTCCGGTTCACGGGACTCAGCAGTCTAAATTAACTTTGATGTCTGAATCATTAAGAAACTCAGGAAGAATCTGGGTTCCTAAAAAGATTGAAGACTCTGTAGCCATCAGAGAGGGTAAATTAAGACCTGAAAATATTAAAGAAGAAGATAGAGATTATTATTTAGAAAGAAGATATCCTGCATTCGGTAACCTTGTACCTAGAGACGTTGCGTCAAGAGCTGCTAAGGAAAGATGTGATGCTGGATTCGGAATCGAAAATAATGATACTCAAGAAGGTGTTTACCTTGATTTCTCTACAGAGATCATGAAAAAAGGTAAAGAAGCTGCTATCGAAAAACATATTCATAATCCTACAGATCAGCAGATCTATGATCTTGGTAAGAGTTGGGTTGAGGAGAAATATGGTAACTTATTCGTAATGTACGAAAAAATTACTGCTGATGATCCTTACAAAACGCCAATGAAAATCTATCCTGCAGTTCACTATACAATGGGAGGTGTATGGGTTGATTATAACCTTCAGTCTACCATCCCAGGATGTTTCGTAATTGGTGAAGCCAACTTCTCAGATCACGGAGCTAACAGATTGGGAGCATCAGCATTGATGCAAGGTCTTGCAGACGGATATTTCGTACTTCCTTACACAATCGCAGATTACCTTTCTGCAGACATCAGAACAGGAGCTATTCCTACTAATTCAGCAGCGTTTGACGAAGCTGAGAAAGGAATTAAAGATAAAGTTGATTTCTTCATTAATAATAAGGGAACTCACTCAGTAGATCATTTCCACAAGAAACTAGGACACATTATGTGGAATAAAGTGGGAATGGGTAGAACTCCTGAAGGATTAAAAGAAGCAATCAAAGAAATTGAAGAAGTAAGAAACGACTTCTGGAAGAACGTAAAAGTACCTGGAGAAGGTGATGGGATGAACACTGAGCTTGAAAAAGCATTCAGAGTGGCAGACTTCCTTGAACTAGGACAGCTAATGGCTATCGATGCGTTAAACAGAGAAGAATCTTGTGGTGGTCATTTCCGTTGGGATCACGCTACTCCGGATGGAGAAGCGGAAAGAGACGACGTAAATTTCAAATACGTCGGAGCTTGGGAATATCAGGGAGAAAATATCAATGCGGAAGTATTGCATAAAGAAGAACTGATATATGACAACATCGAGGTTAAAACAAGAAGTTATAAATAATCTCCAACCTATAAATATAACATTATGAGTGCAAAAAAAGGCTTACATCTTACGCTGAAAATTTGGAGACAAAAAAATAGTAAAACTAAAGGTCAGTTTGAGACCTATAAAATATCAGATGTATCTACAGATTCTTCATTCCTGGAGATGTTGGATATTCTGAACGAAAATTTAATTAACGAAGGTAAAGAACCTATCGCTTTTGATCACGACTGTCGTGAAGGTATTTGCGGTATGTGTTCTCTTTATATCAATGGTAGAGCTCATGGTCCTGATACAGGTATTACTACTTGTCAGCTTCACATGAGAATGTTCAAAGATGGTGAGACAATCGTTATTGAACCTTGGAGAAGTGCAGCTTTCCCTGTTATCAAAGACTTAATGGTAGACAGAAGCGCATTCGATAGAGTAATGGCTGCAGGTGGTTTTATTTCGGTAAATACTTCAGGTAATACACTGGATGCTAACGCTATTCCTGTTCCTAAAGAAGATGCAGATAAAGCAATGGATGCAGCAGCTTGTATCGGATGTGGAGCTTGTGTAGCAACATGTAAGAACGGATCAGCAATGCTATTCGTTGGAGCTAAAGTTTCTCAGTATGCATTACTTCCTCAAGGTAGAGTAGAAGCTAAGAGAAGAGTTCTGAACATGGTGAAAGCTATGGATGAAGAAGGATTCGGAAACTGTTCAAATACGGGTGCTTGTGAAGTTGAATGCCCTAAAGGTATTTCTCTTGAGAATATCGCAAGAATGAACAGAGAATACATGTCTGCTCTTGTAGATCAAGGATAGAATTGATTCAAAATATTTAAAAATCGCTCTCGTTTCGGGGGCGATTTTTTTTTAATAGATGTTTTAGCTGTTAAAGTTTGTTAACTTATCAGTAAAATATAGGTTTACTTTGCTGAATAAGTATATATTTGGAGGGCAGTTAGATGATGAAAAAACACATCATTTTCATTGTTTTTTACCGGTAAAAAATTGATAGATAGCATAATTCAAATGTCCTTTTTTATTGGTAATAATAAAATTTTTAAAAAAAATTATCAGTGTTAATTAACATGCCCTAAAAAGCGTATTTTTGTGTAATATTAAAAATTGAAATGAAAAAATATCTTTTATTGTTTATCATCGCGATTTTCGTGATGTCTTGTTCAAAAAAAGTAGAAGTAAAAGGAAAAATTACAGGAAGTTCACCATTAGAAAGAATCGAATTTGTAGAAGCTTCCGGAGTAGGAACATTGCCTTTAATTAATATCGGTCTGGATAAAGATGGTAACTTTTCTGGAAGCTTTGAAGCACCTAAAGACGGAATGTATGTTATCAATTATGCCAACAAACAAAACCTGATCTACCTTGAAGGAGGACAAAAAGTAAATATTTCAGGAAATGCAATGACATTCCCGAATGAATATGTGATTACCGGTGATGCTAAGAAGAATAATGATTTTCTTACAGCAAGCCAGAAGTTCTTAGGCGACTATGGAAATAAAATTGATTTAAGACAATTAATGGCCGGTGATGAAGCAGCATTCGTTAAAGGCATGCAAAAAGTAGAAGCAGATATCAATAAAAATGTTGATGATCTTGCGGCTAAAAATAATCCTAGTAAAGCTCTTTTGAATTGGAAGAAAAACGATGTTAAAGTAACCATTCTTAACCTTCTTGCCAATTATGAAATGTCTCATGGAACAATGGCTGGAAACCCATCTTATAAAGCTTCTAAGGCTTTAACAGATTATGAGGCCAAATTAGATAATGATAAAGAGGCAATGGTAAAAACTATTCCACTTTACAGACAATATCTTCTTGTAAAAATGACTCCTGATTTCCAAAAATATGCAGAGGCAAACAGTAAAAACAAAACGGGAATTACCACTTCAGAAATGTTTGCTAAATATTTGGGAACTAAAAAAGATATCTCTCAAACAGCAAAAGATTATCTTTTAGCATTTGTAATGGCTCAGGCTGATATTCATCCAACAACAACTACTGCTAATATTGATAAAATCAAAAAACTTATTGATACAGATATCAAAGATGCTACCATTAAAAGTGACCTGTTGAAAATGCAAATGGCAATTACAGGACTTAAGATTGGAGAAGCAGCTCCGGAAGCAGCATTAGTAAAACAGGATGGAAAAGCATACAAACTTTCTGAAAACAAAGGAAAACCTTATATGTTGTTTTTCTACGCTTCATGGAATCCATATATTGGTGAGGCTACAGTACCGGTTTTAAAAGAAGTTGTTAATTTCTACAAATCTAAAATGAACTTTGTTTTTGTGAATGTAGATGATACAAAAGATCAGTTTATCAAAACAAGCAATTCATTATTAAAAGGTATTCCGGGAGTAAATGTTTACGGAGAAAAAGGAATGGAGTCTGAGATTGCTAAAAAATATGGAGTATACGGATTTAAATTGCCTTGCTTTGTAATCGTTGATAAAGACGGGAAAATTGCCAGCAGATCATTTGTAAACCTTGGTGAACAGGAATTTGTAACCATTCTAGATAAACTAACAGGGCTTGCCGCTCCAAAAGTAGATCCGAATGCACAAATGCAGCAACAGTTACAGATTGACCCTACTGCACCACAGTCTGCAAATCCACAACCAGTACCTACAAAATAATAAACTTTAATATAGATCAGAACCTTATCCTCGGATAAGGTTTTTTTTATTGTATTTTTGCAAAATGAAACTTTTAAAGTTTCAATTAGGAAAATAGAAAATTTTAGAATGAGCAGAAAGAATAAGAAAAATTTAGTTCTTGAAAATATAAAGCTGTTAACTGCCGGAGCAAAAGGAGTGGCTATCGGAAAAACAGAAGACGGAAAAACAGTATTGGTTTCAGGAGCAATTCCGGGAGATATTGTGAATGTAAGAGTGAAAAAAGCCAAATCCAAATATTATGAAGGAGAAGCAGTAGATGTTTTGGAAAAATCTCCTTTCAGAACAGAACCAAAATGTGTTCACTTTGGAACTTGCGGTGGGTGTAAGTGGCAAAATATGAGCTATGAAAAACAACTTGATTTTAAACAGGAAGAAGTATATAACAATATCAAAAGAATTGGAGGGATCGAAGATTTCGAAACTGTATCCATTCTAGGTTCACAAGAACAGTATTTTTATAGAAATAAAATGGAGTTTTCTTTCTCCAATGCAAGATGGCTTACTCAGTATGAGATCAGTTCTGAAGAGAATTTCGGAAGTAAAGACGCTTTAGGATTCCATATTCCGGGAATGTGGAGTAAGATTTTAGACCTAAAAGAATGTTTCCTGCAGGAAGATCCATCCAATGCAATAAGATTGGCTGTAAAAGGATATGCTGTTGAAAACGGACTAGATTTCTTTGATGTAAGAAACCATGAAGGATTCCTTAGAACCTTAATGATGAGACAAAACTCTAAAGGAGAATGGATGGTATTATTCCAGCTATTTAGAGAAGAAAAAGAAAACAGAGAGAAACTTTTCGCCTTCATTCTGGAGAAGTTTCCACAGATCAAAACATTAGTATATGCTATTAATCCAAAAGCCAATGACTCAATCTATGATCTGGATATTAATGTATATTTTGGTGAGGGATATTTAATGGAAGAAATGGACGGGCTGAAGTTTAAAATCGGACCAAAATCATTCTTCCAGACCAACTATAAGCAGGCTTTGGAGTTATACAGAAAAACCCTTGAGTTTGCAGATCTAAAAGGAGATGAAGTGGTATATGACTTATATACCGGAACAGGAACCATTGCTCAGTATGTGGCAAGAAATGCAAAACAGGTAATTGGGATAGAATCTGTTCAGGAAGCCATTAATGCAGCCATTGAGCATGCTGAATTAAATGGTCTTACCAATACAACTTTCTATTGTGGAGATATGAAAAATGTCTTTAACGACGAATTTATGGAGAATCATCCTAAAGCAGATGTCCTGATTACGGATCCTCCAAGAGATGGAATGCACCAAAAAGTAGTAGAGCAAATCTTGAAATTAGCTCCGGAGAAAGTAGTGTATGTAAGTTGTAATTCAGCAACTCAGGCGAGAGATCTGGCATTGATGAAAGAACACTATACTGTAGTAAAGATATTACCGGTTGATATGTTCCCACAAACGCATCATGTGGAAAATATAGCATTGCTGATTAAAAAATAAATTAATTAAATTTGAGTTCAAATCTTTAGTATGAAGTATTTTAAATTTCTCATAATGCTTTGCTTGGTTGGAATGTTCTTTTCATGTGGCAGCGATGATGACATCTGTGAAAGCGGTGAAGGTACACCAAGAATGAAGGTTGCTTTTAAAACAGCAGATTCGGGAAAGGAGAGAACGCTGGATTCATTATCTGTGGCTGTAGATTATGGCTCAGGGAAGGTAGATCTGGGATGGCTGAAAAATATTGATTCAAGGCTTATTCCTTTGAGAGTGGATGATTCTCCTTATACGGATATTTATTTTAAAACATCTACTAAAAGTAAAGAATCAAAAGTAAGAGTAACATACACTACAAAGGCTACCTATGTCTCTCCCGGATGTGGTGCTAAAAAAACATATGAGAATGTAAGCTCAGCATTAATAACTGCTGATCCGGTTCAAAATGTGGAAAATGGACAAAATCAAATATTGAATGAAGACAAGACTAATCTTTACCTTATTTTTTAGCCTGTTAGGAATCTTAATCTGTGCGCAGGAGGAAAAGAAAGAAGAAATAAAAAAGCCTCATTGGAAGTATGAACCGAATTTTATGGTTGGGTTTGATGTTTTGAATGCAGGTGTTGGATTTTTTTCAGACAGAAAACTGTATCAGGGATTTATTTCCTCAAAAATTAATGGAAATGTTCACGCTATTGCAGAAGCTGGTTTCGAGAAAAATATATATCAGAAAAATGGCTATGATGCTAAAGTAAATGGCCCGTTTGTTAAACTTGGAGCATTTTATATGCTGGCTACGGATAAAGAAAATGAATTCAATGGGTTCTATGCAGGTGGAAAAGTAGGCGGATCATTTTATAACCAGGAATATATGGCTATCCCTGTTAGAGGATATGGAGGAAGTAACTCTTCTGTGGCTTTTCCTGCGTCATCACAATCTTCTTTCTGGCTGGAAGGTACTTTAGGAGGAAGAGTACAACTATTCGACTCTAATTTTTATATAGATGTAAATCTGCAACCTCGTTATTTAGTTTACACTTCCAAACAGGACGATATCTCTCCAATGATTATTCCAGGATTTGGAAAAAGCTCTTCAAAATTTAATATGGGTTTCGCATGGAATATTGCCTATAAATTCTAATCAACATTCATTAAATAAATTGTTTATCATATCAATAAGCCTTGGGAATTTCCCAAGGCTTATTTGTTTTTATGAGGATTACCATTAAGGAAAAGGTACTGGTTAGAAAACATTTTTAAATTAACATTTGGAGTTTCACCATGAAGTAAAGTCATAAAAGATCGCAATCTCAGAATTTATTTTAATCTCATAAACGGTATCGTAAATATTGTAAAGTTTTATCGTGAAAAATGTTTGTAATATATGATGTGGTAGATTAAATCGTAAAAATAATGGATTAGTAATAATAATATAAATGAGTATTAAACGTTAAAATTAAAACGAACTATTGCTATAAAAAATAATAATATTTTAGAAGATATAAAATTCATTAAAGATTAATAATGATGCTAAATGATGGTGAATATGTGTTATTTTGATTTATTTTTTATTTTCAATTATATAGGATAATGTTGCTTAACTTTTTCAAAAAAACATTTTAATAGATATATTATAATGAAAAAATCATTAGATTTGTGTAAATAATAAAATATTAGCTTATGAGATAAAATTATTCTTTTTACTACAGATTTTCTGTAAATAATGAGGTTTCAGAATTGTGAATCAACCTCATAAAATGCGAAATACTATAATTCTTAATTATCGTTATCATTATTAAATTTAAAAAATATGAGTGGACTTTTACTCTGTAAAATGAGCCGACCTTTTAAGGTGCTCATTGCATTGCTCTGTATGGTCATCGGATTGTCCATACAGGCTCAAACCATTACAATTGGTACCGGAACGTCTACCCAAAAGTATCCTTTAGGAGCTACTTGGGGGTTTGAACGTTCTGCATCTATTTACACGGCAGCTGAAATTGGAACTACAGGAAGTATTCTATCCCTGGGATGGAATTCTACCGGAGTTTCCAATATTGGAATGCCGGTAAAGGTTTATATAAAACCGGTAGGAACTACAACCACTATGACAGCGCAAAGCTGGAATACTTTAACTACCGGAGCTACATTGTTATATAGTGGAAGTGTAGGCCTTATACCTATAGGATGGTATACTGTTCCGTTACAGCTTCCTTATACTTATAATGGAATAGACAACCTAATGGTACTTGTTGAAACCAATTATGGTGGTTCTGGATCATTTAGTACAGGAGCAAAGATTGCTTACTCTAGTGTTACATCAGGACACATGTATATTGAGCAGGATAGTACGCCTCCTACGACTAAAACCGGAACAGTTACCAGTAACAGACCAAATATTCAGATGACTTTCGGTACACCACCCGCATGTTTACCTATGCCTCCGGGAGGATCAATAAGTACAGGAGCGGTTACCGCAACAAATGCTGTAATCAATTGGACTGCGTACGTACCTGCTCCGGCAGCGGGATATGACGTATTTTATAATACAACGAATGTACCGCCAGTAGCAGGATCAACACCTAATTTAACTGTTCCACCAGGTGCGCCAACTGCGACTATCGGACCATTAACTCCATTGACAACCTATTATGTTTGGGTAAGAGCGAAATGTAGTGCAACAGAACAAAGTGAATGGTCTACACCATTATCATTTGCTACACCGGCAACATGCCCGGCGATGCCTACTTCTGGAACAATCACAACGGGAACGATTACACCAACAACTGGGGTGATTAACTGGACTTCATTTGGTTATACCCCGGCGGAAGGATATGATATTTATTACAATACCACAGGTGCTGCACCTAATGGTACTACTTTGCCATCGCAAAATGTTCCAACAGGAACAACGGCAACATTAAGTCCTTTACTTCCTGATACAACTTATTATGTATGGGTAAGAGCAAGATGTAGTGCAACAGATCAAAGTACTTGGAATATTATTCCAAAATCTTTTGCAACACCACCTACATGTCTGCCAGTTCCTCTTGCAGCAGGTGCAACAACAGCCGGTTCAATAATGTCAATGACATCTAACAGTGCCGTTGTTACCTGGCCAGCATCACCTTCTGCCCCTGCAGGAGGATATGAAGTGTATTACAATACCACTGGTATAGCTCCTACAAATAATCCTACTACACAAGGTGCTATTACTTCAGGAACCTCTATACCGTTATCTCCACTAGTTGCGGGAACTACTTATTATTGGTGGGTAAGAGCGGTTTGTACTTCTACAGATAGAAGTGCTTGGACTCCAGGACCTCAATTTCAATTAGGGCAAATAGGATCTGGTAGTGGTAAGAGTACTCAACTTCCAGTAAATTCAAACTGGGGATATAATTATTCTCAGCAAATTTATAAAGCTTCCGAAGTGTCAGCAGCTGTTGGGCAAAATAAATTCATTACTGAACTTAAATTCTATGTAGATAATCCTGCTCCTGATCAGAGTAAATACAATGAGTGGGTAGTTTATATGGGGAATACTACACAGAATAATTTTGCAACAACCTCAAGCTGGGTACCAATCTCTTCATTGAAACCGGTTTGGTCAGGAATTTTACCTACAATGACGGCAGGGACTTGGGTAACTATACCATTAACAACTCCTTTGCTTTGGGACGGAACAAGTAATATTGTAGTGGCGGTAGATGAAAATGCACCAGCCTATTCTTCAACTCCATATGCTAATTGGGGAGCTTTTGCCGGAGGAACGCCTGAAAGAGGATTACAATATATTAGTGATGGTACTAATCCTGATCCTGCTTCTCCGCCATCGGGTACTAAGCAGGCCAACATTCCACAGATTGTTCTGAAAGGTATAGAATTAGTAGCCTGTACAACTGCACCTCCTACTAATATTAAAGTAAATAGTATTACAGCAAGTACAGCTATCGTTTCATGGACGCCTGCAATAGGAGCTACTTATAAATTACAATACAGACCAGCAGCAGGTGGAGCTTGGAAAGTAATTGATATTACAGCTCCATTAACAAGCAGTTGGCCATTATATAATTTGATAGATGGAACTCTGTATGAAGTTCAGATTGCAACAATCTGTAGCGGTACTCAGGGAGCATATTCTACAAGTACTCAGTTTACAACGTTAGCTCTGACTTACTGTCCTAACGTACCTCCTACAGGTACGCCAAGTGGATATATTGGTAAAGTGACTGTTACTCCTACAAATGGACCTTTAATGGTAAGTAGTTCAGGATATGATGGATATAAAGATTATTCTACTGATCCTACAAGATTAGTTACTCTGATTAGAGGTACATCAGGTAATAAAATTAGTATTACAAAATTCTGGCCTGGAAGTACATCTAGTTATGGAGTGGGAGTATGGATTGACCTAAATAGAAATGGAATTTTTGAACCAACTGAAAGAGTAGTGAACGCTACTAGCAGTACTACAAACCCTGTGGGAACTGTAGCAGCTGGTTTCAAAATAGAACTTCCACCTAATATTGCTACTTATGATGGTACTCTTCTTACTCGTATGCGCGTCGTAATGATGGATGGTACTGTTAATGCTCCATGTTCATCATTTGGAACATATAATGTAGGGGAAGTAGAAGACTATGCTGTAAGACTAATTGACGAGCCAGTATGTACAACGAATCCGCCAACAAACATAACGGTTTCAAATATTACAGATACGAGTGCTACGTTCTCATGGTTAGCTTCTACAGGTGCTACATATCAATTAAGATATAGAGAGGTTGGAACTCCTACTTGGACAACCGTTGCTGCTGTTCCTGCACCAGGGAATATATACACTACACCTGCAACTCCTCCTTTGAAAGAGCAAACCAAATATGAAGTACAGGTATCAACGAAATGTACTACTACTTTTGGAGCTTTCTCAAGCTCAGTACAATTTACGACATTACCACTGCAATATTGTCCTGTAACAGGTAGTGGAGATAACGATCATATTTCAAATGTTACCGTTACATCTGCTAATTCAGGAGTGCCGCCTATGAGCAATACTACTGTTCAGAATTCATATACAAGCTATACAACCCCGGCAACTCTTATTACTTTAGATGCAGGGTCTATCGACAATAAAATTCTTGTTGCAAAAGGATGGACAGGATCAACAGGTAATGACGCAGTGGCCGTTTGGATTGACTTTGACAGAAACGGACAGTTTGATACTTCTGAAAGAATTCTTGCTTCTGCAGCTAGTACTACTACACCGGTTACCAGCCTGTTTAATGTTCCTAATGCACCTCCTGCTTATATAGGACCGTATACAACTACGATGAGAGTCGTATTGAAACGTTCAACAGGTACAACTATTCCTACAGCATGTGCCAATGCTATTGATGGGGAAGTTGAAGATTATGCAGTAAGAATCAGACCGTGTAGTAATGCGATGCCAAATGCACCGACCTTTACTATGATAACCCATACAACAGCTATTGTTAATTTAGCTGGTGGTGCTAATACGGTAACTTACCTTGTAAGATACAGAGTAGCAGGAACTGGTACATGGACGCAAGTATATGCTTCTGCAGTATTAGGTAACGTTCCACTTACACTTACTGGATTAAGCCCGGCAACAACTTATGAAGTGGAAGTGGCTGCTGTTTGTGGAGGTACTACAGGTACAGCTACTGCAATTAAGACATTCTCAACGAGATGTGATCCTACACCTCCAACAGTAACCGTAAGCAATATTACTCCAACAAGTGCTTTGATTACTTGGAATCCAGTAGTAATAAGTGCAACATATAAAATGAGATGGAGAAAAGTAGGGGCCACAGCTTGGGAACCAGAAATTCCTCTTTCAAGTTCACCTAATACATATGTGTTAAATAATCTTGATTCGTTTGTTACTTACGAGGTTCAGATTGCTAATCAGTGTGCTGGTGAAACCACTTGGAATAATTTCTCAAATTCTAAAGTGTTTACAACGGTGAGAATATGTGAAATTCCACCTCCAGGATTGACAATTACTCAACTATTACCTACTACTGCAGAAATTACATGGGATGCATATCCAGGAGCAACATATCTTCTTAGATACAGAAAAGTAGGAATTCCAAGTTGGACAGAAGTTCCTACAGCGGTTAACACGGTTATATTGAATGGCCTTGTAGAAATGACGAAGTATGAAATGCAGGTAGTCAATATTTGTAGTGGTAAACCAGGAAATTATACTCCTCCTTACTATTTTACAACACCTACAGTAATTTACTGTAAGATGAAGTCAGAAAGCTCAACTGGAGAATATATTTCCAAGGTAACTGTTATTCCAAATGGAAAAGATAAAATGGAGAATGAGTCAAAAGGATCAACCTATACAGATTATACAGGAGTTCCTAAAGCGTTTATCGAGTTAATTCAGGGATCGACAGATAATGAAATTATCATCGAGAAAAAATGGTTAGGAAAAACTTATAATGAAGGAATTGCAGTTTGGATCGACTTCGATAGAAATGGTGAATTTGATATTTATGAAAAAATATTCACTTCATCTCCAAACACAACAACTCCTGTATCAGGTAAATTTAATGTACCGGCAGATGCTTTTGTAAGTACAACAGATTACAAATATGTTGTGATGAGAGTGGCAATGGAAAGAGATGGTGTTCCTGTAAGCTGTATGAATGTTAAGAATGGAGAAGTTGAGGACTATACGGTAAGAATTTCTAAACCGGGAGTAGCTAATCCAATTAACCAGAAAGATATCTTGATCTATCCTAACCCAGTAAGTTCAATATTGTATGTGAAGAATATTAGCAAAAGAGCTAAATATAAAATTTACAATGCTGCAGGGCAGATCATAGTAGAAGGTATTCTATTAAATAACGAAATTAATGTAACGAAATTGATTAATGGAGTGTACGTAATAGATATTGATGACAATGGTAATACTGCTCAAAAGAAATTTATTAAAGAATAAATAATTTAAATTTCAAATAGAATAAGCCTTCAGAAATGAAGGCTTATTTTTTTTGTTCAGTGATCCACTTTACAATATTTGGATTTGTTATTTATCCATTGTAAGATGATATATAATGGATATTGAAAAAGCCCTCAGAAATGAGGGCTTTTTATATTTAAAAAGGAGTAAAAGTTCTAAGCGTTTTTTATTCAATAGCAAAGATGACTTTTTCAGTCTGTTCTTTTAATTCTTCCAGATTGGTATTATTATAAATGATGCAATCTGCCATTTTAATTTTATCCCTTTCAGGCATTTGCTTTTCCATAACTGCCTCCACTTCACGATAGGTTTTGTTATCTCTGTCCATTACTCTTTTAATTCGGATATTATCCTCTGCTGTTACCAAAAGAGACTTATAACATTGTCTGTTAAGCCTTAGCTCAAATAATAACGCTGTTTCTTTAAAAACCAGATATTTGGTCTGCTGCTTTACCCATTGCTCAAAATCAATACGTACTGCAGGATGAATAATCTCATTTAGGTGCTGAAGAAGGTCTTTATTATTGAAAACCTTATCTGCTACAAACTTTCTGTCATATAACCCATTTTCATCATAAGATTCTTCGCCTAGAAGTTCCTTGATTTTAATTTTCAGCTCTTCACTGTCATTGACAATATCTTTTGCCCGGTCATCAGAATAATAAACCGGAAAACCAAATTCTTCAATAAACTTAGCAACTGTAGTTTTTCCTGAACCAATTCCCCCGGTTAAACCAATGATCTTGGGTGCGGGTGGCTCGGCCTGTTGGCCCTCTGAATGTAATTCTTCCATAATTAAAAATTAATACCCAAAAACATCATTAAAGCTGAACGTTTCACCAAGTCTTACGCCTTTTTCAGTCATTGTAAGACTAGCCAGCTCATTGTGAGCATCATGTTCAAAGAATAATAAATACTCATTATCAACACATTGTTTAAGGAATTTTCCTTTTTCCTCAAGTGTTAAAAGAGGTCTGGTATCATATCCCATTACATATACCTGATTAATGTGCCCAGCAGTAGGGATAAGATCAGCAGCAAAAACAATCGTTTTTTCCTGATATTGAATGACTGGAAGCATTTGTTTTTCCGTATGTCCGTCTACAAAGATAACATCCATTTTCAAGTCTGGTGCAAACCCATAATTTCCTGTAGTAGGGAGAGGTAAAAAGTTCAGCTGCCCGCTTTCCTGCATAGGCATGATATTTTCCTTCAGAAAGCTTGCTTTTTCCCTTGCGTTAGGCTCAGTTGCCCATTGCCAGTGGTTTTCATTCGTCCAGAAGTGTGCATTTTTAAAAGCAGGTCTGTATCCTGTTTTGTCATCATTCCACTCTATAGCGCCACCACAGTGGTCAAAGTGAAGGTGGGTAAGGAATACATCTGTAATATCTTCCTTTACAAAACCATATTTTTTTAAATTTTTATCCAAAGTATCATCTCCCCAAAGAGAATAGTGTCCAAAAAATTTATCATCCTGTTTATTGCCTAGGCCACAGTCTACAAGGATTAGTTTTTTTCCATCTTCTATAAGCAGGGAGCGGGTTCCCAGTTCAATTAAGTTTTTTTCGTCTGCTGGGTTAGTTTTTTCCCACAGACTCTTTGGGACGACACCAAACATAGCACCGCCGTCCAATTTAAATTTTCCACATTGTATTGGATATAACTTCATATATATTTTGATTTATTTCTTTATTAATTTCATTTTCTCAGCAATTTTCCGGGCATCTTTATCCGATTGTTCCAGATGCGAAATGATCGTGTTAAAATCATTCTCTTTTCTGTTCTGAGATAGTTTTTGTTTGATAAATATTTCTGTTGGAATTACTTTAATTCCAAAAGCTCCCTTCATTTCCTTTTCTACAAATTCTCTTCCCATATCTTTTACCATCATAGGACATTGCTGAAACTGCTCATATTTTGAGGTTAATTTATCCAAATGTATATACAGTTCATCCGGATTCATTAATGCCACTTTTCCATAGATCTGTACCGCTTCATAGTTCCAGGTGGAAACGTTGGTATGGTCATACCAGCTGCTGGAAATATAAGTATGAGCCCCTAAGAAATCACACAACACGTCATCGCCGTTTTTCAGGATTTTTGCCTGCGGATTAGCTCTGGAAATATGAGTTTCAATATAAGAATTTTCCGGATCATTTTCATTCAGCATCATCATGGAATGTGTTGCACGGATCTTATCAACAGAAGAGATGAGTAACGCAAAGGAATTTTCTTTGATAATTTCTTTCATCACATCCATATCTTCACTTCTGTACAATTTAGGAACAAACATAAATTAGCAATTATTCTTTTAAATTTTAAACAAAAACGTTGAACTTTAAACTAAAAAAGCTCTCCCGGATTTTTAGGTCTTGAAATGCTTAAATGCTGATACGCTTTATCAGTAACCTCTCTACCTCTGGGTGTTCTGATGATAAAACCTTCCTGAATTAAAAATGGTTCATAAACCTCTTCCAAGGTTTCAGGATTTTCTCCAATAGAGGTTGCTAAAGCAGAAATTCCCACAGGTTTTCCCTTAAAGTTTTCAATCATGACACGCATGATTTTATTATCCATTTCATCCAATCCAAACTCATCTACATTTAAAGAATTTAGAGCATATTTGGTAATGTTGATCTCGATTTCACCGTTTCCTTTAATTTCAGCAAAATCACGAACTCTTCTTAATAATGCGTTCGCAATTCTTGGAGTTCCACGGCTTCTTCTGGCAATTTCAATAGCGGCGTCTTCATAGATCACTACACCCAACACTCTTGCACTTCTCTGAATAATCATAGATAAAAGTTCAATAGAGTAGTATTCCAACCTGCTTTGAATACCAAATCTAGCAAGCATAGGTTTAGTCAGCATTCCGCTTCTGGTGGTTGCTCCCACAAGAGTAAAAGGATTCAGCCCGATTTGTACACTTCTTGCGTTGGGGCCAGTTTCCAACATGATATCAATTTTGTAATCCTCCATTGCAGAATATAAGTATTCTTCTACAACAGGAGAAAGACGGTGAATTTCATCAATGAAAAGAACATCATTTTCTTCTAGATTAGTCAGTAATCCGGCTAAACTTCCCGGTTTATCCAATACAGGACCGGAAGTAATCTTACAGTTTACCCCAAGTTCATTAGCAATAATATTAGCTAAAGTTGTTTTTCCCAACCCTGGCGGACCATGCAAAAGCACATGATCTAGTGCACCGCCACGTCTCTTGGCAGCAGTCACAAAAACCTCAAGATTTTCCAGCGTTTTTCTCTGTCCCGCAAAATCTTTAAAGCTTTGGGGGCGAATTTGTTCTTCCTGCATTAACTCCTCTCGTGAGTAGTTTTCCTTATCTGGATGTAAAAAATCTGGCATTAATTCATTTCATTTACCTCAAAGATAACAAATTTAGACTAAGATTGAAATGAAGATTGAGAAAAGGTGAATTTGAAACTGAGATTGAGATTAAGGCTGAGGTTTAGACAAAGACTAAGAACAGAATTGATATATTTTAAGTATTTTTGAGAGGAAAATTAAAATTTGATTGATTTTATTGGACATGTAGTTTGCGCAGATAAAGATCATTCATTTTCTAACCTTTAACCTAAATAAATGAAATTAATAGGCCCATTTAAGCAGGTTGTAACACTTGCCAATCTTCCATTAAGAGGAAAACTTACTGACGAACAATTAGAAATTATTGTGAATGGAGGAATAATCGTTGAAAATGAGACCATTCAGAGAATTGGTGATTTTGAGACGTTAAAAAATGAAAATCCAACAATAGAAATAGAAATCATTGAAGGAGAACAGGTGGTTCTTCCAGCCTTTGTAGATTCGCATACTCATATCTGCTTCGGAGGAAACCGTGCCAATGACTTTGCCATGCGTAACGCGGGAAAAACTTACCTGGAGATCGCGGAAAGTGGTGGCGGAATCTGGAGCTCCGTACAGCATACAAGAAATGCTTCAGAAGAAGAATTACTAAAAACATTATTAGAAAGAATCAAGTTCCTTGTTGATCTTGGAATTACAACCATTGAGATTAAAAGCGGTTATGGATTGGATGTAGCCAACGAGCTGAAGATGCTTCGAATGATTAAAAAGGCACAGGAATCTACAAAAGCAACATTGGTTCCTACCTGTCTTTCGGCTCATTTAAAGCCAAGGGATTTCGAAGGAAGCAATCCGGAATATCTGGACTATATCCTTACTGAGATTCTTCCAAAAGTAAAAGAAGAGAATTTGGCAAATCGTGTTGATATCTTTATTGAAAAATCAGCGTTCCAGCCTGAAGAAAGTAAAGAATTTTTACTTAAAACTAAAGATTTAGGTTTTGAAATTACGGTTCATGCCGACCAGTTTACACCAGGAAGTTCAAGAATTGCAGTAGAAGTGGGAGCAAAATCAGCAGATCATTTGGAGGCAACCATTGATGAAGATATAGACTTCCTTGCACAATCTGATACTGTTGCAACAGCCCTTCCGGGAGCAAGCTTAGGCTTGGGGGAAAAATTCACACCGGCAAGAAAATTATTGGATGCAGGAGCCATAGTAGCGATCGCAAGTGACTGGAATCCGGGATCAGCCCCAATGGGGAACTTAATCACGCAAGCATCTATTTTAGCGACTTTCCAAAAGCTGACAACAGCTGAGGTATTAGCCGGAATGACTTATCGGGCTGCTTATGCCCTTAATTTGGAAGATAGAGGAAAACTTGAAACAGGTAAAAAAGCCGATTTTGTGACTTTTAAAACCAATAATTTCCAGAATGTTCTTTATAATCAGGGAAGCCTGAGCGCTGAACACGTTTATATTGATGGAGAGCTAGTTGACTAGAATATAAAAGATTAATTCAAATGGAAGAAAAGCAATTGGAAAAAGAGCTTAATTATAAAGGCTTTTGGGATTGGTTTTTAACAAAAGAAAAAGACTTTTATGAAGTCGTTAAAAGCCATAGTCGGGAAACTATTGAAAAAGATTTTTTTGACCTTATTGCTCCCATGCTCAGTCAAATCAATGAAGGATATTATTTTCTGACCGGAATGAGTGATGATTCTACGGCAGAATTAGTTCTTACAGCAGATGGAGAGATCATGAATATTGTTTTTATTGAAGAACTTATTAATGCTGCCCCTCAGCTCAATCATTGGAAGTTTACTGCTTTAAAACCGGCAATGGATATAAAGAGTGTAAATGTCACAATGGGAGATTACAAATTTACAAAGGATAATATTTTTTTCTATTCCAATGAACAGGAAGAATATCCTGATGAGATTGATCTTGTCTTTATTTACGATGGGAATGTTGAAAACAAAGAGGCTATCACAACAGGAGTCTGTATTTTTTTAGATAATTTTTTAGGGGAATTAAATTTTGCCACACAGATTGATACATTTACTGTTGTAGGAAAAGATAAGGCCACAAAAGAACTTGTTCCTATAGAAAAATTGAAAGATTTTTTGTCGTGGAGAGAAAGAGAATTTACAGAAAAGTATAAGAGCGTAAAGAGAGCTGATATGGAGGAAGAATTTTCTGTTCTCAGAGCTGCTTTAGACAATGAGAAACCTCTTATCGCCTGTATGAATCTTCCTTTACTGAATTATGATGCAAAAGCTTCCTATCCATGGATTTCAGTTCTTAAATTTTATTATAACGGAGAGAATAATGATGGGCTTCCTGAAAAAGGAGATTTTGAAAAATTAAGTGATATTGAAGATAAAACCATTCAAGATCTAAAAGAAAAAGGATACTTGTATATAGGAAGAGAAACAGCGGATAATAATAAGGAAAGCTTTTTTGCCGGTAAAGATTTTAGAGAAATTTCTAAAGTTTTTAAAACCATAAAAGATACCAACCCCGAATATAAAATCTCATTCAGAATCTTTAAAGATAAATATTGGCAGTATTTTAAATACTATAATAATGCTGTTTAAAATTAGAATGTGGAAGAATTTTTTTTTCCACATTTTTTATGGATAAAATTATCTCTCCCCTTCCTTAAAATCATAGAACCCTAAGTTAAAAACTATGTGTTTTAAAAGCATGGTAGTCTAATGTTTACAATGATCTGTGTAACCTGTGAAACCTGCGGGAAATCATATACTTTTTAAATACATAACAAAGTGAAGTTCTTTTGGTCAACGACCTTAAAAAGCAATATGATTAAATCATAAAATCTTCTATATTTTTCATATTTTCTATAAGTTTTCTTATCTTGCACTGCAATTAGCGTTGATTTTTAGATAAATAACGCTTTTTTTCTATAGTTCTTAAGTGCACCGGAAAAACTGGATATTTTATTATTTCTCAGTACTTTTTTACCAGCTATATCCCGTACAAGGAAAACTTGTCAATATTATAAACGAACATAAAAATGATGAATTTTAAAAATATTAGATCTACTTTTAACAAAGGGGTTACTATTCCGAGTTTGATATTTATTATAGGAACCTGTTTTCTTTCAGCGGTGTATCCAAAACCGACTGAAAGCATCCTGAATGAGATTAAACAATTTATATTTGTCAACTTAAACTGGGTGTATGTATGGTCTGTAACGTTATTCGTTATTTTTCTGGTATACCTGTTATTCAGTAAATATGCCAATATAAAGCTTGGGGCTAATGACAGTAAACCGGAATATTCTTTCTTTTCCTGGATTTCCATGTTGTTTGCAGCTGGAATGGGGATCGGATTGATTTATTTCAGTGTGGCAGAACCTATGCAGCACTATTCCTCAGAAGTTTTCGCAGACAATCATTATGTAAGCCGGGCTAAGCAGGCGCAGCTCTATACTTTTTTCCATTGGGGAATTCATGCATGGGCAATTTATGGAGTAGTAGGACTTTCTTTGTCTTATTTTGCATACCGTTACAGATTACCTCTTTCATTAAGAAGCTGTTTTTATCCACTGTTAAAAGATAAAATTAACGGAAAATGGGGAAATGCCATTGACGTTTTTGCTTTATGTTGTACTTTCTTCGGAATTACAACAACCTTAGGTTTTGGAGTAGTACAGATTAGTTCAGGATTAAATATTCTTCACGTTACTCCGGAGAATAGTTTTACGTATCAGATTATCATTGTAGTTACTCTTGTCACTCTTTCCGTTATATCCGCCATTTCAGGAGTAGGGAAGGGGGTGAAAATTTTAAGTAATATCAATGTAGTCAGTGTAATTGGTCTTTTACTTTTTGTTTTAATATTAGGTCCTACGGTTTATCTGATTGGTAGCTTTACTGAAGGGCTGGGAAATTATATCAATAACTTCTTCAACCTTACCTTTAATACCCATGTTTATGAGAAAAATGCATTACCATGGTTTTATGACTGGACTATTTTATACTGGGCATGGTGGATTTCATGGTCCCCTTACGTAGGTTTATTTATTGCAAGAATTTCTAAAGGAAGAACTATCAAAGAGTTTATTCTGGCAGTTTTAATACTTCCTACATTATTCAATTTTATATGGATGTCCGTATTTGGAAACAGTGCTATTTGGTTCGATTTAAATGTTGCCAATGGGCAATTAAGCCAATTTGCAACAGATCCGGATGCCTTAATGTTCCGTTTCCTGGATTATTTACCCTTATCAGAGTTTACAGGATTCTTCGTCATCCTTATCATTCTTATCTTTTTTGTAACATCAGCAGATTCTGGGATATTTGTGATGAACAGTATTGCCACTAAAAATGCTAGTAAATCTCCAAAATGGCAAATCGTTTTCTGGGGTGTATTGCTTGCTGTTCTTTCTCTCTTATTGTTGAATGTTGGGGGCTTGAAAGCACTTCAAAGTATGACCTTAATTACCGCATTGCCGTTTTCTATCGTTGTGATTTTATTCATTGTGAGCTTGATGAAAGGGTTAGCGATTGACCAGAAATATTATGATACAAATTTTTCAGCCTCCACAGTACCATGGTCTGGTGAATTCTGGAAGGAACGTTTAAAAAATATTGTTTCCTTTAAAGATAATGCTTCTGTAGACCGCTTTATTAATGTGAAAGTGAAAGAAGCTTTTATTGATCTTCAACAGGAATTTGCAGCTAATGGAATTGAAGCTAAAATAAATCATCATGAAAGCCCTGTCAGAATAGAGATCGAAATCCATCAGGGTGTTGTTAATAACTTCGTGTATGGTGTGGAAAATAAAATAAAAACAGTTTCTGAATATATCATGAATGAAGAGAACCTTCCAGATCTTGACGATAATAAAACACATTATCCAAGATCCTATTTTGGAGATGGTAGAGAAGGTTATGATGTTCAGTATTTTACCAAAAATGAACTGATTTCTGATGTACTGAAGCATTACGAACGGTTTTTAGAAATTATTTCAGAAGAACGAAATGAAATGTTTATCAGCAGCAATGCCAATCAGAATAAAGATTAAAAAATAAGCTATTTATCTTACAATAAATTCTTTAGGTAATATATGAAAGGCGTTTTTATATGTAAACAATATTAATTAGCTTTACTGAATAGAATGATGTGACTAAAATTGAATTTTAAAGGATTATGCTTCAAAATATTTGGCAGGGTAGATTAGATGGGGAAGAGCTTCTTTTCCACAGACTATTTCAGAGAGTAAAGGAAGAACAGAATTACGACAATATTGTAACGAATGATTTTGCATTGCATGGTTTTGCCGTGGATGAAGGAGTCAGGAGGAATAAAGGCCGTCAGGGTGCTAAAGATGCTCCCAACGTGATCCGAAAAAATATGTCTAATTTTCCGGTGATTCTTCCCAATTTCTCTATGCTGGATTTTGGAAACGTTACCTGTGAAGACGGTAATCTGGAGAGTGCTCAGAATAATTTGGCTAAAAATGTTTCAAAAGTACTTTTAAAAGGAGGAAAATCGCTTGTTCTGGGTGGTGGACATGAAGTGACCTATGCTCATTATTTAGGGATTAAAACAGCCTTTCCGGAGCAAAAAATAGGAATTATCAATATTGATGCCCACTTTGATAACAGACAGCCGGAAAAAGAAGTAGGGCCAAGCTCAGGAACAGGATTCTGGCAAATTGCTCAGGAAGGCCCTATCAATTCTCTTCACATTGGGATTCAAAGAAACTCAAACACCTTGAAACTCTTTGATACCGCACATCAATATGGAATGAAGTATATTCTTTCCGATGAAGTGTTCTTTGAAAACCTTCCTTCTATTTATCAACGCATCGATGATGTACTGGAGAACGTGGATTATGCCTATCTCACCATTTGTATGGATGTTTTTAACGCATCTATCGCTCCGGGGGTTTCAGCTTCAGCATATAATGGTATCTTTGCAGATGCAACCTTTATGCATTTTTACAGGCATATCTTAAAAAACAAAAAACTGGTTGCACTGGACGTGGCAGAGGTCAATCCGTCGTTCGATATTCAGGACAGGACGGCAAGGCTGGCAGCTTGTCTGGTGAATGAATGGCTAATGATTTAAGATAAAGCTATATTCTTCCGATAGAGAAAATCATTCTTTTATTGACCCTTAAGGAATAGAATTTGCTGACTTTATCGTGCTTTTAAAATAAAAGCACTCATAAATTCATTAGCTGAATTTAAAACAGAAATTATATTATGGAACAATTTATTGAAAACAAGCTTATTAAAGCAGATGACGTGTTTTCAGTGTGGCGCAAAGTGCCGTTTGAAGAAAAGCAGAAGCTAATTGCAAAAGCGGCAGAAATACTAAAAAATAATTCAGAGAAATTTGGAAGGATCATTACTACTGAAATGAATAAACCTATTTCGGAATCCATTGCTGAGGTAGAAAAATGTGCTTTAATGATGCATTATTATGCTGATGCAGAAAACATTTTGAAACCTGAAAAAATAGAATCCGAATTTACCTATTCTGAAGTTCATTATGCTCCGAAAGGAGTTATCCTGGGAGTAATGCCTTGGAATTTTCCGTTCTGGCAAGTGTTGAGGTTTGCGATCCCTGCAATCTTAGCAGGAAATACAGTGGTTCTAAAACATGCTTCAATTTGTTTCGGAAGTGGAAATGCAATAGAAGAAGTTCTTTTAGAAGCAGGTTTTCCGGAAGGTGTATTCCAAAATCTTGAAGTAGGTCACAAAGCGGTAAAAGAAATCCTTGAGCATGATGCCGTAAAAGGAGTAAGTCTTACCGGTAGTGGTAAAGCTGGAGGTGAAGTAGCCTCTATTGCAGGTTTAAACATCAAAAAATCTTTACTTGAATTAGGAGGAAGTGATGCATTCATCATTTTTGAAGATGGAGATCTTGAGTCAGCGTCAAAAGCTGGTGCAAAATCAAGACTGCAGAACTGTGGACAAACCTGTACTGCAGCTAAAAGATTTATTATTGATGAAAAGATTGAAGATCAGTTTCTACCCATTTTCATTGAGGAATATAAGAAGTATGAAATTGGAGATCCTTTGAATAAAGAAACAAAATTAGCTGGGATGGCAAGACCTGACTTAGCTGATGAGTTGGAAGCTCAATTTAACAGAGCATTGGAAAATGGCGCAGAAATTATCCTTCCTCTGGAAAGAGTTTCTGATAATGAATTTAAACCTGGTTTAATCAGAGTTCAGGAAGGAAATCCAATCTTAAAAGAAGAACTTTTTGGGCCTCTTGGGATGGTGATGATTGCTAAAAACGCTGATGAAGCTTTACAAATTGCTAACGATATTCCTTTCGGACTTTCCAATTCGGTTTGGACCAAAGATAAAGACCGCCAGTTATTCTTTATTGAAAACCTTGAGTCAGGAACGGTTAATATCAACAGAATGACCAGTTCTGACCCGCGTTTCCCTTTTGGTGGGTCAAAGGCTTCAGGATACGGAACAGAGCTTTCTTTACATGCTTTAAAAGAGTTTGTAACAGCGAAGACTATTGTAGGTAATAATTGATATATGAAGAAATCACTCTTATTATCTTTTCTGTTTGGATTTATTTTAAGCTTTGCCCAAAAGCAGCTTACTATAGATAGATTGGGAGTGGTTACAGATTCTGTGGAGATTAAATATCTAAAGAAAGAATATAAAATTATAGGCGTATTTCACGAGGTCTCTCCAAAGTCTGAAGTGAAATATGCTCGTATTTTAAAAGAAGATGGCAGTGGGATTCCTTATTGGGGGTATATTAATCTAAAGAAGGAAGAAATAATCCCACCAAAATATATATCTGTTTCACCTTTTGAGAACGGATATATATTAGTCAAAGATAACGTTGAAATCAGTACAGAATACAAATGCGGCAGCCAGAAACCTTGTGTTAGACAGGAGAGAAAAGCATATTATTACTTTGTTGACAGTCAAAATAAAAAAGTTTCTGATTATTTTGATGAGGTGAAAAAAGATAAAAGTGGTGATTTTTATGACTGTCGTATAAATAACATTCAAAAGATACTTGATGCGTCTTCTTTAAAGGTTGTAGCAGATTCAAAAGGAGAATATAGAATATTGATTTTAAATAGAGGGAATGATTATCGATTAAAGGCTTATACAAATAATAGAGAGGACTTTTTAGATAAGGAAGGCAAGCCTTTAACCGGTTTTAAATACAAATCAATAGATTCTCGTAATGGATTCCTTTTTGTGGGATTATATATTAACAGTGAAGTAACAAAGTATAGCCTCCTTAACCCTTATACCAAAATCCCTTTTAATAATAATCTTTTAATAGATTATATTTCTGAGAGTATTAAAGGTAGTAATACCGTTATTGTAAGAAATGAAGAAAAATACTTTCTGATTAATAATAATGGTTTTGTAAAGTCTAAACAATATGACTATCTTAAACAATATGGCAGTTCAATTTTATTTTTGGATAAAGAAAATATTGGATTATTAAATTTGAAGGGGAAAGAGGTTTTAAAATCTCCGAATATTTACATTGAAAGTCATGCATTAAGAGATACTGTTGATTCTCCGGTTTATGTTTTTGAAAAAAAAGATGGAACCTTGAATTTTATTGATATAAAAAAGGTGAAATTTAAAAAAACCGATGCTATATACTTAAATAATTTGTCAGAAACAGTTTCTTTTACTGATAAAAAGTCAATTCTGGAAAATAAATATTTTGTAGCAATAGGTAAGAATAAGAAGAAAGGCATTCTTGATTTTAATGGAAAATTATTAGTTCCTTATATTTATGAGGATATTAATCCTGTTGATAATACAGGTTACTTTCTCGCTACTAATTTAGGTCTTAAGACAGGTCTGATTAGTACTAATAATACAACTATTCTTCCTTTTACCAACGAATATTCTGCTTCAAGGGATATCTATTACATTAAAGATACGACTCAGATTAATAATATAAAATCTTATTTTTTTATTTGGAAAATAAATGATAAAGTGGGGACTATTGATTATACTAATAAGACAATAGATCCTTTTGAATTTGATTTTCAGGAGCCTTATGAGAATTTTATTGCCTACGGTAAGAATTCTAAAATGGGGATTATGACAAAGAATGGGAAAGTAATTCCTGCAGAATATAATAAAAGTTATGCTTTGCTTGAAAACGGTATTTATTATTTGTTTAAAGATAAAAACCTTGTTGGTATTGATGAAAATAATAATATGGTTTTTAAAACAGATTTTATTCTTAGCTATCCGAAATTTGCAGAACCAATTGTTCTTGATGAGCGGTTAATATATTTAAGAGATCAGGATACTTCTTATATATTGAATCTTAATGGAAGCCAATTCTTGAAGTTTTACAATAAAGTTTGGTCTTATTCTAACGGAATAGGAATTTCTACTGATGGGATTTTATTTGATCTCTACAAAAACAACTATGAATATTATTACAAAGATAGATTTATCAGTAATGATTTTAAGTAAAAAACTCCCGGAAATTAATTTCCGGGAGTTTTTTGTATGCTTTGGCAAAAAGTAACTTTGCTTATTGCTTTTAAACTGTCGTTAATCTCAACGTATTCGTTTTTCCACCTTCATATGATGGAGTTGCATTGATGTTGATAACGAAGTCACCAGTTTCAATATAACCGTAGTTATGGGTTAACATATTTACCTGGATAATCGTTTCGTCAGTAGACTTTTTCATATCATAGTAATAAGCATGAACACCCCAAAGAAGGTTGAGCATAGCAATTACTCTTCTGTTACCACTGTACACAATGATATGAGAGTTTGGTCTGTGTGCTGCCAGTTGGAAAGCAGTATAACCAGAATGTGTAAGCGTTACGATTGCAGAAACATTCGTTGTTTTAGCAATTCTTACTGCTGCAAGACATACTCTGTTGGTAATGAATCTCTCATCGATACAGTTATAGTCTTTTTCAATCGGTTCATTCTTGTGTTGGTAGAAGTGAGTGGTTTCAATGTTTTTCACAATTTTAGCCATATTTTCTACCACCTGTACCGGATATCTTCCTACAGAAGTTTCTCCTGAAAGCATTACTGCATCAGCACCATCTAGCACAGAGTTCGCAACGTCATTTACTTCCGCTCTGGTTGGCGTTAAGCTGTTGATCATTGTTTCCATCATCTGTGTTGCGATGATTACCGGCTTAGAGTAGAATCTTGCCTTCTCTACCAGGTTTTTCTGAATGGCAGGAACCTCTTCCATTGGAACTTCAACTCCTAAGTCACCACGGGCAACCATTAATCCGTCACATTCCAATAAGATTTCTTCAATATTTTTAACCCCTTCAGGCTTTTCAATCTTCGCAATAATCGGAGTTTTGAATTTACCGTTTGGATGTTTTGCAATTAATTCTTTCAAGTCGATGATATCCTGCGCATGACGTACAAAAGATAGAGCGATCCAATCTACCTCCATGTCAAGCATGAAATTAGCATCCTGAATATCCTTCTCTGTTAATGCAGGAAGAGATACCAATGTATTAGGAAGATTAACTCCTTTTTTAGAGCTTAAAGGTCCCCCTTGAATCGTTTTAGCCTTTACAGTATCTACTTCGTTAGTTTCAGTAACCTCTAATACGAGTTTACCATCATCAATTAAGATTCGTTCGCCTACTTTCACATCCTGTGGAAACTGTTGGTAAGTCATGTATACCTTAGTAGAATCCCCCTCGATCTTTTCATTAGTGAAGGTAAGAATATCCCCAGGATTCAAGTAAGACCCTTCCTTTACGACACCTACTCTTAGCTTAGGTCCTTGAAGGTCTCCTAAGATTCCCACGGAATACCCGTATTCGCTATTTAGTTCTCTAATTATTTCAATATTGTTTCGAACTAAGTCGTAATCTGCATGGGAAAAATTTATTCTGAAAATATCAACACCCGCTTTCATCAGATCTAACATTACCTCCTTCGATGAAGA
This sequence comes from Chryseobacterium nakagawai, assembly GCF_900637665.1. Lineage (NCBI taxonomy): Bacteria > Pseudomonadati > Bacteroidota > Flavobacteriia > Flavobacteriales > Weeksellaceae > Chryseobacterium > Chryseobacterium nakagawai. The sequence continues at coordinate 5,166,712 of NZ_LR134386.1, read as the reverse complement.
AGCAGGGCCTAGTGTTGCGATAATTTTTGTCTTCTTTAAATACTTATTCATAATACTGGATAATTTGATAAAGTTCCTCATCAGAACTCAGTGTATAGTCTTGAATTGGAAACACAAGATTTTCAGGGAGCAAAATTACGGAAAAATCAGGAAACTGATCCGAACTATGCAGAATATATTCCACATCTACCTGATTATTTAATAAAAATTTAATGTTTTCTTCTTCTGTAAAGAGCTCGGTTTGAACTTTTTTTTGTTTACTTTCAGAAGATTTATTTGAAATAAAGGTGAAACAGGTCTTAGAAAACTTGTGGTAGGCCTCAAACCTAGGAAAAAGATAATCATAATAACCCCCATGAAAGACAAGATCTTTTTTTCTTGAAAAACTGAGATTGTTAAGTTGATTTATTTTGTAGAAAAACTCATGAGCGGGTATATCTTTTGCTAATCTTACCAATCCTATGGCAATATCTTCAAATTCTATATCATCAAGATCATAAAGTTTTTGAATTTCCAAGTATGTTTTCTTTTTTATTTAAAATATAAAAAGCCCTCTGTGCTGCCTTTTCCTCAGCCTTTTTCTTGGAGGTATCTGTAGCATTAGCAATCTTTTCATCTCCCAGCCATACATGACAACGGAACATGACTGCCTTATTAGCCTGTATTTCCTCGCAAGTTTCGTACTTTATATTTACCTTCTTTTTCTGGCTCCATTCGAGAAGGAGACCTTTGTAGCTGACAATTTTATTTTCAAGTTTGTTAATCTCGGAAGGCGTCAGAAGTTTTTCCATTATAATCTTTCTGCAAAAATCATAATGGAAATCCAAATAAATGGCCCCTATTAAAGCTTCAAATAAATTCCCGGAGATATTTTCACCTAAAGCCGCAGAGTTATTCTGCTTCTGCAGAAGATCTGTAAGCCTAAGGTCTTCCCCTAATTTATTAAGATTTTTCCTATTAACAATCTTAGATTTCATTTGTGTCAGATATCCTTCGTTAGCCTGAGGATAGGTCTGGAACAAATGACAAGAAATAATTGTACCCAAAACAGAATCTCCCAAAAATTCAAGCCTTTCGTAGTTGATGTCTTGATTTTTAGAAGAATTTTTTAAAGAAAAAGCTTCGCGGTAAAGAGCAATATTTTGTACCTCTGCACCCAAAACTTTTTTAAGTTCAGTGCTGAGAAAATAATCTCTTTCCGTTAACTGTCTTTTTCTTTTTTTGAGAAGGAATTTAGAAAAGTATTTCTGTAACTCCATTCATTGAATTTAGATTTTCTTAAATAGAACGCAAGCGTTATGCCCGCCAAATCCAAAAGTATTGCTCATGGCTACTTTTACATCTTTCTTAACGGCAGTATTAAACGTAAAGTTTAATCTGCTGTCAATCTTTTCATCATCAGTGAAATGGTTGATGGTAGGAGGAACAATACCATGAATAATCGTTCCTAACGCAGCGATAGCCTCAATAACACCGGCTGCCCCCAAAAGGTGACCTGTCATTGACTTTGTAGAATTGATCTGAATGTCAAAAGCATGCTCGCCTAATAACTTCGAAATTGCGTTGGATTCTGCGATGTCTCCTAATGGAGTAGAGGTACCATGCATGTTGATATGATCTACTTCATCAGCAGTTAAACCTGCATCTTCCAAACAGTTTTTCATTACTAGATAAGCACCAAGGCCTTCAGGATGAGGAGCCGTCATATGATATGCATCAGCACTCATACCACCTCCTAATAATTCTGCATAAATTGTAGCACCACGTTTTACCGCGTGCTCGTATTCTTCAAGAATAATACATCCAGCACCTTCACCTAATACAAATCCATCTCTGTCTTTGTCAAAAGGTCTTGAAGCTGTTGTAGGATCATCATTTCTTGTAGAAAGTGCCATCATTGCATTAAATCCACCGACACCACTTGCTGTAACGGCTGCTTCAGAGCCTCCGCACACAATCACGTCTGCTTTTCCTAATTGGATAAGCATTTTGGAATCAATTATAGCATTTGCTGAAGATGCACATGCAGATACCGTTGTATAATTTGGTCCGTGGAAACCATATTCAATTGAGATCTGACCAGGAGTCATATCAGCAATCATTTTAGGAATAAAGAATGGATTAAATCTAGGAATTTCGGTATTAGCCCATCCTAAAACTTCCGTTTCAAATGTTTCCAGACCTCCGATTCCGGAGCCCCAAATTACACCAACTCTGTTTTTATCTACATTATCTTCAATAATACCAGAATGTTCTACTGCTTCTTTAGCAGCAACAAGTCCCAATTGAGTATTTCGGTCCATTTTTTTAGACTCTTTCTTATCGAAATGCTGTAATGGATCGAAATTTTTTACCTCGCAAGCAAACTTAGTTTTAAAGTTTGTGGCATCAAAAAGAGTAATCGGAGCGGCTCCGCTCTCACCTTTCACAAGATTTTCCCAGTATTCTTTTGCATTATTTCCGATTGGTGTTATTGCTCCAAAACCTGTTACAACTACTCTTTTTAATTCCATAAACTTTGTTTAATTTCTTTTTTGTTGAAGAATATTATTTATTTACTACTTCTTCGATGTAAGCGATAGCGTGCCCTACAGTAGTAATTTTTTCAGCTTGGTCATCAGGGATCTGAATATTAAATTCTTTTTCGAATTCCATGATTAACTCAACTGTATCTAGTGAATCTGCTCCTAAATCGTTAGTGAAGCTAGCTTCAGGAGTTACTTCTGTTTCTTCAACGTCAAGCTTATCAGCGATGATAGCTTTTACTCTTGATGCAATGTCTGACATAGTAAATTATTTTTTTAATTGTTAGATGCTGCAAATATATAAAATTCTTTACGATAAAACATTTTTTTAGTCTTTTTTGTGGACAGAGACTTTTCATTTTAGATATGCTAGGTTTAGTGTTTTAGTTTTCAGCTATTTATATTTAGCTGTAGTAGAAGTGTTTAATTTTTATTTTCAAATGAATCGAAAAATTTTCTAAACAAAAAGGTTGAAAAAGGTCAAATTTTGACTTTTTCGGAATAAAAAAGAATGAAAAGTCTATGCTTTTTTACCTATATTTGTGTGTTATGAAATTAACACATTAGCTTTTTTGAATTAACAAATTCGTTTTCCATAAAGAATGGCTTATAGCTGTTCTCTTTCCTCTATTGTTATATTTAAAAAGCTAAAAAATGAAAAATTTCTTTGAAAGTCCTTTTAAAGGCAAAATCATAAAAGACCATATTCAAAACCCCAATATTATTGCCGGTAAATATTCCTATTACTCCGGATATTACCATGGGCACTCTTTTGATGACTGTGCTCGATATCTGCTTCCTGACAGAAATGATGTAGATAAATTAATTATTGGTTCCTATTGTTCTATTGGAAGTGGTGCCAGTTTTATCATGTGTGGAAATCAAGGACACCGTTATGATTGGATTTCAAGTTTCCCTTTCTATTATATGTCAGAAGTAGAGTGTTTCCAAAATAGTAAGAATGCTTTCGAATTGGCAGGGGATACTGTTATTGGAAATGATGTTTGGATTGGTACGGAGGCTATGGTAATGGCTGGAATTAAAATCGGAGATGGGGCTGTTATTGGCAGCCGTGCATTGGTGACAAAAGATGTAGAACCTTATACTATCGTAGGAGGAAATCCTGCAAAGCCTATCAGAAAAAGATTCAGTGAACAACATATCGTGCTACTTCTTGAAATGAAATGGTGGGATTGGGATGAAAATGTTCTTGAAAAAGCTGTTCCAATACTTTGCTCAGCAGATATTGGTGCTCTCTACGAATTTTATAAAAAAATGAAATAATTTTAAGGTTCCATTTGGGATCTTTTATTAACGGTATACTTCATATCATTTAATGTTTCGCATTGTTTTTGCTATTTCAATAATGTCAATCACCTAAATTTTATCATATGAATACAGTAATCGGACTTATAGCAGGAAGTTTGCGCAAAGAGTCTTTCTCTAAAAAGATAGCGAAGGCATTACTTCCTATGACTCCTCAGGGTTTTGAATTTAAAATTATTTCAATTGACAATTTACCTATATACAATCAGGATTTTGATGATTATAATAATGTCCCGGAATCCTATGCGAAATTTAGACATGAAATAAAAAATATTGGCGGAGTTATTTTTATTACTCCGGAATATAACAGATCAGTTCCTGCGGTATTGAAAAATGCTATTGATGTTGGTTCTAGGCCGGCAGGTAAAAATGGTTGGGATGGAAAACCAGGGGCAGTATTTAGTAATTCGCCAGGGAATCTCTCTGCTTTCGGGGCTAATCATCACTTAAGACAGAGTTTGGTGTTTCTTAATATTCCGGCGATGCAGCAACCTGAAGTTTATCTTCCTCATATTGATAAAGCATGGGATGAGAACGGAAACTTAAATGATGATATGAAAGGTTTTCTTCAGAAGGCTGTAGATGCTTATATTGAATGGTTTAAGAAGAATAGTAGCTCGTAATATGTAGAGTTTAAAATAGAAAAACCACTGAATCAATCAGTGGTTTTTTTATATTTCTGTGGAGTTGGAGGGATTCGGCACACGTTAAAAAACGTCTGTTTTATCATGTTTAGAGCCATATTTTATGATAAAATTTATCAAATCCTTTACTCTTTTTTTACTCTTTTTACTCAAGCATTCTGATTAATATTTCCTTTATTCTTCAGGGTTTGACTCAGTATTTAAGCGCATTGGGCCTTCGCCAGTTATTAACCAATGTGCAGAAAATCCATAATGTATTACTAATATAGATAGATGCTGAGGATTAAATTTCATTGTTGGAGTTTTTATGATGCGGCTGAGGTTGCCTGTGTCTAGCCCGTGCTTCTCACAAAAAGTTCTGAAGCCGTGCATGCGCTCCACAGCGATTACAAAAAAAACACCTATGTAAAATCTTTTCAGTACTCCGAATTCATCCGGAATATTTTCTACGTCTATTTCTCTTTGTGTCTTTTTCTTTTCGTAGGCCATTTTATTTTATAAAATTTTAAAAATTTTTTAAAGGATTATCTGATGAAATTTTAACAGAAAAAGAATTTCTAAAAAGAGAAAAACTATAATATAACATATCTTTTTTATAGCATATTTCAGTTAATACATCGTTAGAAATGCCAATTTCTCTGACCTTCTTAATCAATTCATTATAATTAATTGTTTTGTCAAAGAAAGAGTCTTTTTCATTTTTAATAAAAGCTTTTACAAAAAAGTAATTATGATTTGAATTTGTTTCCTTAATATTCTGATACCAAATTTCACTGTTGTTTTTTGAACTAATAGGTGTCAAATTAATTTCACCAATCAGATTATTATCTTCAATTTCAGAAATAATGATTGCAAAGCTTTTATATTTATAAACCTTACTATCAATTCCAAATTCAGTTCCACTTTCTGATGCAGAAAGTTTATAATCATTTTGAATTGAATTAAAGTCTTTTCCTATATATTTAGAAAATTCCTCAATATCAGAAAAATTCTGACAATACAAAAAAGTGCTTGAAGTAATCAGAAATAAAAAGAGTAGATTTTTCATGTTACCAATCATTATTAGTTTCGTGTTTTTTATTCATTAATTCATTTAATGATTTTATTAGATCTTCCATGTGTTTATTAACCACTTCTTTAACTTCTCTCCAACCCTTATTTGATTCAGTTTTATGTTCTTTATCTGAAGTTAGAAGACCAAAGGAAACGAGTCCTCCTCCGCCTGGACATCTTGTGCCTTCATGTATGAAAGTATGGAAATTATATTTATAACGACCTTCCTTTATATAAATATTTATCTTATACATTATCCATCCTCTTGCACACATAGAACCAAAATAAAATGTTTTTGGTTCAAATCTTATAGCTCCATTTCCTGAAATTTCCCCAAGATCTTTATCTGTAATACTCATTACATCTTTTTCACTTTTATAAGTATCAGCAAACCAGCTACGAGCTCGGTTATAAAGTTCTTCTTTTGTTGTTAACGAATCAACTTTAACAACTCCTTCATATTGGAGCTCCTGACCATAAAAAAATGTACTTAAAACGAAGAGTAAAAATATTAATATTTGTTTCATTTTACCAATTAGAATTAGATTGATTTACTTTAATCAAAGTTTCATTTAAACTTTTGACTAATGAATTAATAAGTTCTGAAGTTTTTTCTTTTACATCATACCAAGCATAATCATCTGCAATCATTTTCCCTTTTAAAGGAGCATGATCAGAGACTGTTAATGGCCCATAATCAACACGTCCGCATCCTGGACCTCTAGAACCGTTATGTACAAATGAATAAAAGGAATATTTGTACTTTCCGTCTTTAAAAAATAAACTAAACTTATAACTTATCGGACCTTCTACGCAAGATGAACCCATGTATTTCTTAGAAGCTCTATAGTCATAATTTCCAATTCCACTGATTTCTCCAAGTTCTGGATCTTCTGTTGTAACTTTATTATTAGTATTGAAGTTTTGAGATGCCCAAGTTCTTGCAATATTATAAAGAGAAGTTTTTGTTATAGTAGAGTCTACATTAACAAAAACTTCATATTGGAGTTCTTGAGAATAGCAAAGAAGACAAGAAATTGTAAATAATAATATGTATAATTGTTTCATGAATCTATTTTTATTCTATTTCTTCAAAACCTATTGCAAGGTCATTATTAAAGTATATTCTGACTCCTTCTTTTAGATAAATAAAACATTCTGTAGATTTTCCACCAAACAATGACTGTTTTATTTCATTTGGATTGCCTAATGTTTCAAGTAAAAAGTTTTTGTCTAATGTTTTTTTTTCTATAAATTTTTTGATATCTGCTTTTACACCAAAGTGATTGCGGCCAAAGTAATATACATCATCTTCACTTGCCATTTTAATTAACTCTTGAATTCTATCTGAAGAATAATTTTTATCACCATCAATTAAAACAAAAAGAGGGATTTTTGTAAAGGACTTAAATACAACATCAATAAGGTCGTCTGTTACTATCTTAGACCAAACTCTTCCTTTTTTTTCAAAATTAGTTTTGAACTCACCATATGTCATTTTTGAAGTTGCATATTCTCTAGGGCATTTTTCTCCATTTGGAAGATAACAATGGTCTGAAAAAGTTTTAGACTTATTTTGTCCATTTACAATGATTATAACTAGAAAAAAAAACAAAAATATTTGTTTCATTGGTTAATTGTTTTAATCAACAAATATAACTAAAAAATATATTTTAGTGAATTATGGGAAACCGTAATGAATAGTTGTTTTTATACATTATAAAAAACCTTAATGTTAATAAATATTTCATCTTTGTATGAATAAATATTATATATTAGCAAACTGAATATAAGTAATGCGCTGATACATAAGTCTATTAATTTAGTATTTTTACGGACAATTTAAAATTTGTCAAAATGAAAAAACTATTTTTATTAGCAGCTGTTTCTACAGTATTATTACATTCATGTTCAGGTGAAAGAGAAGAAGAAGACATAACTCCAAAACCTGAATCCAAGACCTTGAAAACAGAAATTAATTATAACAGAAACTTAGATGAGTTAAATTCGGAAGTTAATGGTGGTAGCAACCCTATTAATTCCATTGATACTCTTAAAATTAACGGTGATCGTGATGAGTCAGAAATCATTCCTCCAGGAGATGTTAAGCCTCCAAAAGGAAACTAAAGTAAAGTATTCTACAATATCAACACTAGGAAGTGTCTTAGTGTTGATATCAGCAACATTTCCTTTTATAAACAATATTATATCTGTATTTTTTCCGAGTATTAATACGACTTGGGTAACTGCAGCAAATAATAACCTAGCTGCTGTCTTATGGTCATTAGCTATTTGTTTCCAATCCTCAGTTATTATTCTAACAAAAGATATGGAACCATACCTTCTATGTTATGTTCCTGTTCTATTTTCTTCACTTTATTCTTCAGCTTTTTATTTTTTACCACTTTTAAATTATACTCCTAATGAGAATATATGGTTCTTCGGTGCGATAATAGGCATAATTATATTTATGATTGGCACAATGTACTATACAAGACTTTATGTTAAGGTATTGAAATTAAGAGAATCCAGGATTAAAAGATCAATTGAGGAAATTATTAAAGAAAACTAATTACTATATAGTAAAATGAAGAAAGACATTGATATGATTGAGTCTTTAATAAATAGGAATGAATATTTCTATAAGATTGGTAAGATTCAAAAGAATGAATATCTTATTAATAATTTTTTTCTAATAGATAAGTTAGAAGATATTTTGAGTAGGAGTCAAAGAGAAAAAATAATTGAATTCTTAACTGATGAATTTAGTTTGCCTAAATTTAACTTAAGTATATCAATTTTAAAAGCAGTACCAAATTAGGTTACTGCTTTTTTATTTCAAGTTTTTCTTCGATATTTTCAGCCTCACTTATTTCTTTTGGCTTAATGTCAAAATGTGTAATTATGCTACGTAAATAAGTTCTATCAATTATACTAGAGGCTCTTTCTTGATCTGAAAGTTTATCAATTTTTTCAATTATTTGAGTTTTAAGATCAGAAATTAAATTGTTCAAATAATCATGATTAATTTCTACTTCTTTTTCTTCGTTAATTACCACATAATTAATTTCATTTGCCGAAAGTCTTACAAGATAATCAGTTTCTAATAAAATGTGAAGAAGTTTCGCTATCGGGGCTGGAATACTTTCTCCTTTTTCATAACTAATAATACTTCTTCTATCAACACCCACTAACTCAGCAAGTTCTTGTTGAGTCAATTTAGCATTCTTACGTAATTCTTTTAATTTTTTATCGTTCATTTTCAAGTGGTTACAGTAAAATGTGAAAATTATTCACAAAAAACATTGTATGTGAAATATTTTCACATTACATTTGTTGTTAGAAACATGGTGACAAAGATATACAAAAATTAAAAAGTATTGATATATCTCATCAGGTTTAGAATAAAAATTTATTGTTATGACTATATCATCTGAAATTATAGAGTGTATCAAAAAACACACAAGCGAGCTAGACGTAACTGATGTGGCCAGAGCTACAGGAGCGGGGTTTCACACAGTAAGAAGACTTCGATTAGGAGAATTAAAAATCAATAACAATGAAAGAGTTGAATCGACTTTACTATTGATGGAAAAGGCTCTTGAAAACTCTAAAGATTCCCAAAATGAAATATCTCAAGAACAAGCAATTCTTGACCAAACTATAAAAACCTTTAAAAATGAAAAATCCATCGAAAACATTCAGAAACTGCAAGGTGCTCAATAAGAGTCAGGACGCAATAGGAGCAATGTTCTTAAGCACTATGAAAGAAGCTACCTGCATTGAGACAGGAAACGATCTTCTTCTGGCAGCTTACATGCTAAAGTTGAACAACTACTTTGAGATTGAAGACGAGTTTAACAGAAAATTTCCAATCAAATTTATTAAAGAATGAGTGTAGAACTTGATTTTAAAATAGCAAAAGATTATCTGGCAAAGCTTCCGGTAGAAAAAAGAAATGAGTTAATAACCGGAACACTTGGGCAAAAAGTTGATAAAGCGGAAAAAACCAGAATCCGGAAGTTTTGTTCAGATTATATAAAGAATAAAATAAAATCAGGGAAAATATAAAAACCGCCTGTTGGCGCAGACGGTCCTGATTACTTGTAATAATACAAATAACTAAAAAGTATGACAAAAGTACCATTTATTTCTCCAATACAGCAAATCCTGGTTCAGAACCTTGTTGTTGATATTGATACTGAGGAAAAAAAGTTTTGTGAAACTGAGCTTACAATCTGTGAAGACGAGAAAATCAGTTTAGACCTATCACTTGAGATCTCAATCGATTATCACCCTGAGTATGGCAGATCAGCAAAGAAAACGAAGGTTCATTACCTGGGAGGCTATGATAGTCGAGAAAATGAAGAGCTTGATTTAAGCAGGTCTGAGATCAAGTACATCGAAAAATACCTTTCTGAAAACTTAACCATTAATATTTAAATCATGGACCAATCAAATTTTAAAATAGGACAAATAGTGTATCAAGTGGGAGTAAATATACTATCACAGCTTCCAGAAGTACAAGAACATAAAGTACTATGTGTAGGAACAAAATCTATTTACACTACAGGCAAAGACGTTCATTTCCATTATAATAGTGAGTCAACATTCTTCTTTTCATTTATGGATGTGTTTAATCCGGATGAATTGTTAAATGCATTTGCTCACACTGTATGGACAGATGATAGAGAAAAAGCAGAAAAGTATTGTTCAAAAATGCTTGAGATAGTTCAATATAAGAATAACCTTAAAAAAGCAGGATAATGAAAGCATTATATAAATCATTAGCTGCTTTTCAGCAAGAGGTTCCTGTAATACATAAAGACACTCAGGGTTATGGTTATTCATATGCAGATCTTCCTGCAATATTTGAAATAATAAATCCATTATTAAAAATTAACGGTTTAGGTTTTACGCAGCCAATAAATGGAAAAGAAATCAAAACTATAATCTTTCATACGGAGACAGGAGAGTCTATTGAAAGCACAATCGAAATTCCTGAAGGGGTACAGTTAAAGGGGATGAACGATTATCAAGTTTTAGGATCTGCAATAACTTATTTACGAAGATATGCTCTAGCTTCTATACTGGGGTTAGTAACAGATAAAGATACAGATGGAAATGGTGTTGAGAAAAAGCAAAATAATGCAGTACAAAAACCACCTGTAAATCAAAAGCCAGCTGATCCAAAACCTTTGAATATTCTAAAAGTAGGTTCTAAAGCATGGAATAGCTTGACAGAAAAAGTCTCCAAAGGTGAAACAGTCACTAAAGAAGAGTTAAAAAAATACTTCGATATCAAAGAAGTTGAAAAAGATCTTGAAACCTTAAACATATTCTAATCATGAGTTTATCATCACAAATTTTCGAACAGTATCAGCAAGAGTTCATTAATAGATGTCAAGAGGTTGAAGACGGTAATGTTTCTCCACTTGATGCTGCTGTTTCATTTAAGCAAGAAATGGATTATTTAAATCAATTAGCTGAAGAAAGAAAGGTATGGTTAAATGAAAATGTAGATAGTATCACTGATGAAGCTGCAGCATATGGTAAAGAAGGATATAAGGGATTTATCTTTTCAAAAATGTACAAAGAAACCCCTTCTTTTAAGCATATTCCTGCATGGGTAACACTAGAAAACCAGAAGAAAGCATTGGAACAAAAGTCAAAGTTAGCCTTTAAAATGGTTCAGAATGGTGGGTTAAATGTTGATGAAAACGGCGAAGAAATTCCATTGCCTATTGTTAATACCACCTCCTATATAAAAGGTGAAAAGGTAAGAAAATGAAATCCATTGAGATTGACACCAGAATTTCAGAAGGTCAATTCAGAATGAATAAGGACCTCATCAGAAATGCAATATTGCAATTTGAAGGCAAGGAAATCAAAATAGTTTTCAAAAGAAAATACAAGAAAAGGAGTAATAATGAGAACGCTTTTTACTGGGGTGTTTGGATTCCTATCCTTCAAAGAGCAATACTTGATACCTGGGGCGAAATACGAGACGCCAACGATGTCCACGAAATAATTAAGCTTAACTGTAATTACGAAGAAAAAATAAATGAGGATACCGGTTCTTTTATCCGGGTTCCTAAGTCTTCTACTGAGCTTAATACATATGAGTGGGAGTTTGAATTTAAACAAAAGATCCGGCAGTTTGCTTTAGAGTTTTTCAATGTGACCTTACCTGAACCCAACGAACAATTAAAAATTGAATTATGAAAATCGGTGATTCAATGATTCTGAATAAAGATGCTGGCTACGGAAAAGCTTTATGGGCATCAAAAGGTGAAAAAGTAACAATAATCAGTATTAGTGGGAACGCTGTAACCTGTGAAAGATACAACGGTTTGAGATTCCCTTGTAACATTAAAGACTTAGAATAAAATCATGGAAAAACATTTTGAATTAACACAAGAATATAAGATCAATTTTTTAGGAATTAAGCTATTCAGAATTAAAGCTACTAAAAAATCAAAATATGTAAATGAAGGAGAAGTAGGTGGATGGGTTGAAAAAGAAGAGTGTCTGTCCGGTAATGCTTGGGTGTTCGGTGATGCTGAGGTGTTCGGTAATGCTAGGGTGTTCGGTGATGCTGAGGTGTTCGGTGATGCTAGGGTGTTCGGTAATGCTAGGGTGTTCGGTAATGCTTGGGTGTTCGGTAATGCTTGGGTGTTCGGTGATGCTGAGGTGTTCGGTGATGCTAGGGTGTTCGGTAATGCTAGGGTGTCCGGTAATGCTAGGGTGTCCGGTAATGCTTGGGTGTTCGGTGATGCTGAGGCAAAATCAAACAATGATTATTGCTGTTTCCAAAACTTCGGATCTGAAAATAGAACTACTACTTTTTTCAAAGAAAAAGACAATAAAATTAAAGTCAGTTGCGGTTGCTTTTCCGGCTCTATTGAAGAGTTTGAGAAAGAAGTTAGGAAAACACATGGTGAAGGTAAAAATGCGAAGGAATACATTTCAATCATTGAGGTAGTTAAAATAAAATTTGGATTGCAACCATGAAAAAAGATCAATTAAAAACCAACATAGAAAAAGCTGCTGAAGCTCACGCCAAGGAAACCCTGGGAGAAAAGCAGGAAAGCGAATTTAAAACAGCATCTAAAGCCATAAAAGACGACTTCAAAACAGGTGCTATCTGGATGTATAACTTCTTAAAATATAATACAAATCATGGGTAAAGTAATCGAAATCAATTCTGACCAATTAGAAAATATGGCAGTGTTATCTGAATTCGCTGATGAAAAGCAAATCGAAATTAAATCAGCTGCTTTAAAAGATATGTCATGTACTTACACTTATGAGCTATTACATGGTCTTACTAAAGGTGATCAGCTTACACATAAAGGAATGCACATTGTACATGATGATATGTTTGAAGCTTTTAAACAGCTTGATGTTTTCTTAGCCCATATTGATGGGGTATTCCATTGGGCGAATAATCAAACTCATATTGACGATTTAGAAGAACATGAGGATCTTGAAAAGTTCAACGTTTATTCCTTTAAAATTACTGGAACTGATGAAAACAAATCAGTGATTCTTTCCGGTAGTAAAGAATCAAGTATTGGAACAATCACATTCAGTACTCCTAAAGTTAAGATTGGTGACAATGGTACATACTTGTACATACAGGAGCTTAAAGATAGGTTAGATGTAGTAATTGAACAGGTAGAAGCTTATATGAACGGTAAAACCGCTCCACAATATGAACAGCTTTCTATGGACTTTGATGCTTCTGGAAATGATGAAGACTTTGAAAACGCAAAAGTAGAGTAGTATGGCAGTAGCAGAAATCGTAAAAGAAAATGCTCCCAACCTATTTACTATTGACAAACCAAAGTTCACCTTAAGACCTTATCAAAAAGAAGCTGTTGATTCTGGAGTTGACTTTTTTAAAAGCGACTCAAATAAAAATAAAATCTTAATTCTTCCTACCGGAGCAGGTAAATCTGTAGTAATTGCAAACATACTTGCTCCCCTGGAAGGGAAAACAATCATTTTACAGCCTTCAAAGGAAATCCTGGAACAGAACTTTGCAAAGTACATCAGTAGTGGATATCGGGCTTCTATTTACTCAGCATCAGCAGGTCAAAAGAAAGTTGATACAATAACATTCTGTACGATTGGAAGTATTATCAATAAGAAACATTTATTCCAGGGCCTTGAGTATATTATAATTGACGAATGCCATGCAGTTAACCCCAAAGGAGGAATGTATGAGGAATTCATAAGTGCTTTCCCAAAAGCTAAAGTACTTGGATTAACAGCAACGCCTTACAGACTTTCAAATGATAGTTTTGGCGCACAACTTAAGTTCTTGACGAGAACAAGACCTAAAATATTTGATGAGGTACTTTATTACGTCCAGAATTCAGAATTGTTTGATAATGGTTACCTCTCTAAACTTGAGTATTTCGCCTTCAATGTTGTTGATAGATCAATGCTTCAGGTTAATAGTACTGGAACTGACTTTACAGAGCAATCCTTAAGACGGTATTACAAAGTAATAGATATGCCTTCAAAGATAGTTGAATACTCTATGAGGCTTTTAGCAAAAAGAAAAAACTTATTGATTTTCTGCTCTCTCATTGAAGAAGCTGAGACTGTGTCAAAGAGAATTCCCGGATCTGTAGTTCTAACTGGACAAACAAGGAAAGAAGACAGGGAAAAGATTCTAACTCAATTCAAATCTGGAAAGATAAGATGTGTAGTTAATGTGGGGGTGCTCACAACGGGATTCGATTATCCGGAGTTAGAATGCGTTTTAATAGCCAGATCAACTATGTCACTTGCCTTATACTACCAGATTGTTGGAAGAGCAATGAGGATCTCACAAAAAAAAGAAAATGCCTGGATAGTTGACCTTGGAGGGAATATCAACTTTTTCGGCAAAATAGAAACAATGAAAATAGAGCAGACGCCAAACGGATTGTTTTTTATATCCAACAACGGCAGACAGCTTACGAATGTACCATTTCAAAAGTAAAACTAAACATGAGTAAAAAGGATTCATACTATTTCAGTCATGACAGTAACGCTCGTAATGATGAGAAACTTCTCGCCGTGCGAATGAAACTAGGAGCTGAAGGATATGGCATTTACTTTATGATTCTTGAAAGATTACGCGATGAAAGAGATAATATGAGCGTCAAAGATTATAACATTTTAGCCTTTGACTTTCGTGTAAGCTCTGAAAAAGTAAAATCAGTAATCGAAGATTTTGGCCTATTTGAATTTACAGACGATAAGAAATCATTCTTCTCTAAACGTATGGTTGAGAACATGAACTTCAAAAATGAAAAGTCTGAAAAAGCTCGAAAATCGGCAGAAATGAGATGGAATAAAAGCGAAAAAAATGCGAACGCATTGCCAACGCAAAACGAAGGGAATGCTTTAAAGGAAAGGAAAGTAAAGGAAAGTAAAGTAAAGGAAAGTAATACTGTTATAGATATTCCTTTTTCGCCTTCCGGCGATTCAACCCCTGTTAAATCTTTTAAACAATTTTCTAAACAGGAATTCTATGAATCGTTAAAAATCTTTGTCAAAGAATTTGGTAAGGATACCGTAAGAGACTTTTTCGATTATTGGACTGAGCCGTCAGCTTCTGGTAAAATGAGATTTCAACTCGAAAAGACCTGGAGTGCTAAAGGCAGACTAGGAACGTGGAAGAGAAATGAGCCAAAGTTTGGAGGAAGTAATCTGGTAAACAACAAAATTGAACAACAAAATATTCCGGGACCATGGCATTCGTAGACTTGTTAGGACAGACGCAGAGAAAAATGCGTCATATTCGAGAGAACGGAGAATTAATTCCTATTCATTTTGGATTTCACACATGGAATCAGTTTGACAAAGGTAAGTATCTGATGGGATCAAGGAAGTGCACTTTGTTGTTAGGGGGTGAGCCGAACCATGGGAAGTCACAGGTGACAAAAGAGCTTGTAATGCAATTAGTTGAAAAGCATAATCACAAAGTTGCTCTTTTTTGTACTGAAGATGGAGATGTGGAAAAGTTATTTTCAATTTATTGCCACATGTATCAGGGGAAACCGTACACAAAAGTCCGTCCAGATGGGAGTGTAAATCCTTATGCAATGACAGATGCTGAAGCAGATGAAGCAGAACATTACTTACTGGATAAAATATACATTTTCAAGCAAAACCGTAAAGAAACTAGTTATCAGACTTTAGACAACATCTACAAACAACTTGAAAAAGCGGAACTGCATTACGGGATTAAGTTTGACACTCTTGTTGTTGACCCCATCTACGACGTTGATGACTTTGAGCCTAAAGCAGATGAGGTACTGAGGTGCTTAAACCGAATTAACCTGGAAGCAGAAGAGAACAACCGGTTTGATATTATTGTTAACCACGTTGCAGAGACACACAAGACATTTGATCCAAAGACCGGTAAAAGAAAAAAGCATCTTGCTTTAGCTGATGAATTCTACGGAGGAAAGAATAACAACCGTAAAGCAATGCTGCAGATTCTTGTTCACCGTCCAGAGCCGAATGTTGATGAAAATGGAAAATGGCTTGAAGGACATGAGAATGATAGTATTGTAATAAGACCTAATCAGACTAACATTCACATACTTAAGGTAAAACCAGAAGGGATAGCAAAGTGGGGAGTGTATGATATATACTTCGATTTTAAAAGCAGAAGGTATTACGAAGACTATATCGAAAATGAAACGACAAAATTTGCTTTCGCCAGTTGCACAAAATTCTATGATAGAAGCCCAGTAAGTACACCTGTAAACATTAATCAATTCAGATTTACACCAGAAGAAGCATTTGGAAATGAAACAAGATCAACACAACCAATCTCACAGCCCGTATACACCGGAGACGATGACGATGATTTCCCATTTTAAGGGATGGCTTGCAAAATGGGATCGAAATATTGTCACCCAGGATGATGTGGAAACTCAACAAATTGTGACGGAAAAGATCATGAATGCATTTTCCGGAATAGAAGATATTCTACACAAGAGTGACCAAAAAGCAATGATAAAGGCTAGAGGAAATCTTTCACTTGGAACAAATGAGGCCAACGAAAAAGAAGTATTGGCTATGTTTGAAAATCAAAAAAAGTCATGGTACAAAGGTCTTAAGACCATTAGCCGAGACATGACTTACATAAAATCAATCTTAGAGAACATCTATGAAATTAAAAACAGAAGAAGTAGAGAATGTTTCCAGCTACGAGCCGAGAACTCAAAGCTCCGAGCCGAAATTGAGCAACTTAAACAAAGCCGAAGCAATGGGAGCTTTTAAAAGCCTCTACCAACAGAATAGAGAAAATAAATCACGAACATATTTAAAATCAGCTTATAATGAAAATCGCTCTAAAAATATTGGGTATACCCCAACCTAAGCAATCAACACGATTTAAGATTCAAAATTTTGGTAGTAAGCAATTCGCTAAAGCATATCAACCTGATAAGGTGGTTCAGAACGAAAGGAATATAGCTTTTGATGTCAAGTCACAGCTGCCAAATGGATTCGTTCCAATGACGGGAGCAATTCATGTTAAAAGGCTTTTATACGTTTTTCCTCCACTGAGTAGTTTTTCCAAAAAGAAACTCAAAGAAATAGAAGAGGGAAAAATTTTCTACAAAACAACTAAGCCTGACCTTACTGATAACCTCAACAAGCCGCTGTTTGACGCTTTACAAGGAATAGTTTACTTAAACGACTCTCAGGTATGTAAGTTCTCAGAGGTTGACAAAATATACGGCACAGTACCAAGAATTGAAATCGAATTTGAAGAATTATAATCATGGAAAGTAATACACAATTTAATTTTTACCAGTTTTTACTGGATAACGGCTACGAAAAAGAAGTAATCAGAGAAAGATCCGGTAAAACATTTGCTACAGTTTACCAAAAAGAAATTGAGGAAAAGACTTGGAATGCCCTTACAATACACCAAGACAAGAGCTTTACAGCCTCTTCCATATCCGGAAATCTAGAGTTTAAAGAGCAAGAACAGCCGACCTGTATCGAAGCCGCTCAAACAATTTTAGAAATAATAGAAAAAAAAGAATAAAATTAGAGTCAATGTGACTCTAATTTAAAAATTAATTCCTATATTTGTCATGTAAGTCATTGATTGATGAGTGACAAGAGCAGCGTTCTTAAAAAAGTTAAAAAAATAGTCTCAACCGAAGTTGGAATAACAGGGGCGGAATTAGTTTCCCAGTGTAGAAAACAAGAATTTGTTTATGCAAGAATGATATTCACATGTATCTGCAACAAACGATTTGGAATAACACAAAGGGAAATAGCAGCTTATCTGAAGTTAAAGCAACCCATGATAAGCTTGTATCTCTCCAATACTATAAAGGACCTTGAATTCAATGAAAGGTTCATAAAAAAGTACAACTCATGCTATGAGAGATTAAAAAAGCTTGATGAGGTTTACAATAAGCTAGAGACTAGGAATAGAATATTATCAAAATAAAAGCACTTACGAAAGGGAGCATTATTTTTCTTCAATTAATCGTTTTCAAAAGCATTCCCAATCAGCGTAGAAGATCATAAGTGCTTTTATTTTTATTTAAGGCAAACTTTTTTTCATATAAATATTTGGTGCTCCGGTCCTTTCGCCATATTTAGGGACCGGTTTTTAAAGGGAAAGTAGCTCAGCTGGTAGAGCAAGTAACTATTTAGTTGCTGAAGGTCGGTGGTTCAAGTCCATCCTTTTCCACAAACATTGAAAGAGCGTTATTCCCAATTGAAAACAGACTGATCATCTGGAGAATTGTACAAGCTTAGAGATTGGGAATAGCCATAGCGGGGTGGCTCCGGTAGGAAGAGAAATAATAATCTTTATAGGTTCGAATCCTTACCACCCACAAAATCCTGATATGCATGTCCCAAAGGTAGCAACGGCGAAACGGTAATTGCAGAGAGGTGAAAAGGAAAGTAACGCATAAGCAAGGTGGTTCGAAACGCTGTAGTTTATATAGGAGAAAGCCCGTCCTTTTTTTGACATCTTCGTCTAATTGGTTAGGACAGCATTCTTTCAAGATGCTAACACGGGTTCGAATCCCGTAGATGTTACGATTCTCATGTTTAATTTGAGTTTTCATGGTTATTAGTTTTTAGCCCGGCTAGCAAAATGCTGGTCGGGTTTTTTAATAGTCACGAATAGAAAATACGTACACACTGTTTGTTGAAGTCTATCATAACCCTTGTGCCTCAACTCGAAGGCTGGGAAAAACACAGAGAGATTGCCTCCGTTGGCTTCGTAAAAATTGAAGCGGATAAATTTCTCACGAGCGAGTATCAATGCGAGAGTTTGATTTTAAAATACAAAGTATGACGCCAAAAGAATTTCCAGAACAAAATATACTATTCGGAGCTGATCAGCCTGAATACTTGCCATTACCAGCACACAGAAATGAACAAGGTGATGTGATCACATGCTGGGAGCTGTCAGATGAGGAAGTAGAAATGCTAGTTGAAACCAAATGTCTTTTCCTTTCTCTGAAAACATTTAACCAACCATTACAGCCTGTATTCATTACAGCAGATCGATCAGAGTTATTTACAGAATAAAATGCATCACCTATGACTGACAAGGAAAAGAAAGACTACATAATTTCAAAAGGATGGTATACCATGTGGCATGAGAACTACTGGGTTCATAACAGTATAATGGCAGGTGCAAACCTTGATTGGTGTGGCATAGATCTGCACTCAGCATATGCTTGTCAATTAAAACACGATTCTAAAGAATAAATATATGGGAAAAGATTTTAAGATAGCATTGTATGGACGTTTTGCTGCAATAGATATCTGCCCTCCCAATCTTCTTACTAAGAAAGAAGAAGATTGTTTTGAGAAATGTGAAAGCTGTGAAAAAGAAACAGATATTAAAAGCATGTTTCAAGATGACGATTCAAATTGGTTTTGTCCCAAATGCTGGAATGAACTTGAACCTGTTATGAAAGCAGACTTTGAAGAACTCAAAAGAAATGGAGAAATAGATGCAGAAGAAACCCACAAATAAAACCTCAACAACAAAGAAGCCAGCCACTCCGAAAAAAAGAGTGGCTAAAACCGTTAAGCCTCTACCGGAAAAGCCAGAGGAAATTCCAGTTAATAAAATGTTTGGAAATCAATTCTGGAAGATGAGGTCAAAACATGGAAGAGAAAAGCTTTTTGAAACTCCCGAGGAATTGTGGGCTGCTGCATGTGAGTACTTCCAGTGGGTAGAAGATAATCCGCTACAAGAAACGAAGGTATTCCAACACCAAGGTGCAATCGTAACAGAAAAGGTGCCGATCATGCGAGCTATGACGTTAAGAGCCCTTTGTTTTTACCTTAATTGTGATGAGTCTTACTTCCGGAAATTTAAGTCAACTATCACTGAAGATAAGAAAGACTTTTTCACGGTCATTGCCAATATTGAGACTGTAATTTACAATCAGAAGTTCGAAGGTGCTGCTGGAAACCTGCTAAACGCAAACATTATTTCCCGTGACCTTGGCCTTGCCGACAAGAAAGAAGTCAGCGCCTCCGTGTCGTTTTTAGACTATCTAATGCAAAGCTCAGACGATGAAGAAAAAGACGATTAAAATACCTATTTACTTCGGTGATTTCATAATCATTCTTGATCCAGACGAGTGGAAAAACGTAAATGAAATGTATCAGCACCGTTTGGGATGGACCCGTCCAGCGGATAAGAGTGATGAAGCTTTCGTTTTTGAGGATAATCACAATGGGTATTCAAAATAATTGTCTGCTTTAAAAGACACTCTAAAAACAGTGTTATTGCTCATGAATGTGTACACCTTGTTAATAAGTTATTCAAAGACCGTGGTCAGCAATTGGATATCGAAAATGACGAGGCTCAAGCATACATGACGGGCTGGTTCTTTGAGCAAATAGAAAACTTCTTTAAAAATCAAAAATAACATATTCATGACAGTAGAAGAATTAAAAAAGTTATGGGGCAAAGACTTATTTGAAGCTTTCGCAGACCATTTTACAAATGATGGTTGGTTAACAACAGATTGGGGTCAGATTATTGAAAATGAAATTCCTCAGTTTGACAACGATTGGAATGATAATCCAAGATATAAAGATACTTACCAAAGAATGTATCTATTGGATCATGTAGAAAGTGATTGCGGAAAGTTTATCAAACCGATTGACTAAAATAAATAATTATGCAAACAAACGATTTAAACATTCTTTCAACAGCGAATTGGAGCGAGGAAGATTTTGCAAATCCTGAATCTTTATTGAGTAGAATCAGATTGAGTTCTGTTCAAACCTTAGGACGTATTGTGACAGAAGAGGATATACTGTCTTTGAGGGCAGGGCAAATGATCAATGAATCTGAAACGTTCGACTGGGCTGATGTAAAAATACCACCATCTAAGGAAATGCTTGCTGAGGTTAAAAGAACCGTTTCCTACTACGAAACATTAGGCAAGTCCAGAAGATGGATACGTAGATACATTAAAAGGAAATTCAACATTACTGAATACTAAAATTATGGAAAACTTTGATAAACGACTGGAAAATATTGCATTAGGCTTATCTGTGCCTGTAGAGCGTTTAAAGCTTATAGTAGACCAAATTAAAGTAAAAGACAGAATGAATGGTGATGACTTGTGTAAACTAACCGAAACTGGAATTCCTTTCATCAATACTTTTGCTGAATTGACTTTTGAAAATCCTCAAATCGTCAATGATATGGTCAAAGAAGGAAAAATAAACTTCTTTCATCTTAAGATGGTTATTAAATATCTAACAAACAAAGGAGGGATGTTCCACAATCTAAAAGAAAAGCAATCTCAAACTTGGGCTGCTCAGTATGAAAGATTGTTAAAGAAGGCAATCGATGCCCCATTTAATCCAGTCATTATGATATCTGAATCAGGAGCTATTGATTTAAAACACGTTGAAATACCGCTATTATTTAAACGTGTTCTTGTCATGTATTTAAATCAATACTTTCATTATAGAAAAATAAAGCATAAGCTTTGGGATATTATTTCAATTCAAATTGTATCACAATCAGAAATTACAATTGTGCTCAGGAATATTGGTCTATTAATCGGGAAAAACGGCAGTAGAATTAAAGATCTTGAATTGTTCTTGTCTGAAAGATTTAAAAGAGATGTAAAGGTGAATGCGTCCAAGCATTTAGAGTGGTTTGAAAATGACGTAAAACCTATTTCTTAAATGTCAAACACGGCAGTACAACAAAAGGCAATGCTCAAATTCGGTGAGTGGAGGGCGGACTGGAACAAGTTCGCCTATGACGTTTTAAAGGCACGCCTGGACCGGGAACAACAGGCAATCATCGATTCTGTACAGTACAACCCCCGTACTTCTGTAATGTCAGGTACTTCCCGCGGAAAAGACTTTGTTTCCGCTGTTGCTGCCATGTGCTTTATGTATCTGACTCCGAAATGGTCTAAAGGTAACCTCATCCATAATACTAAAGTGGCAATGACTGCTCCCACGGGTAGACAGGTAGAGAACATCATGCAACCAGAGATATCCCGACTTTACAACAACGCCTTAAGTCAAGGGATACAGCTCCCGGGGCGTTTAGTTGGTAATGATATCCGTACAGATTGGGATGAATGGTTTTTGACTGGATTTAAAGCTGATGATAACATGACCGAAGCCTGGACCGGATTCCACGCAGTTAACACCATGTTCATTGTGACTGAGGCTACCGGTATTACAGAGGGCACATTTCACGCTATAGAAGGTAACCTGCAGGGAAATTCTCGGATGCTGATCGTATTCAACCCGAATGTGTCTACTGGATATGCAGCGGAATCGCAACGAGAGAAAAGATGGAAATGTTTTAGCCTGAATTCACTAAATGCTGTC
Source organism: Chryseobacterium nakagawai (assembly GCF_900637665.1). NCBI lineage: Bacteria > Pseudomonadati > Bacteroidota > Flavobacteriia > Flavobacteriales > Weeksellaceae > Chryseobacterium > Chryseobacterium nakagawai. The sequence continues at coordinate 5,144,277 of NZ_LR134386.1, read as the reverse complement.
AACGTTGTAGAAAAGAAAATGATCATCCCCGGACAGGTTGACTATGAGTGGATCAATGATAAGTTACAAACGTGGTGTACTGTGATATCCGAGAACGATGTACTTGTTGAAGAGGATGACTTTCAGTTTGAGGGTGTATGGTATCGTCCGAATGACCTTTGTAGAGCTAAAATCCTTGGAAAGTTCCCTAAAGTGTCTGAAGATGCGCTAATACCTCAGCAGTGGATAGAACTTGCCAACAAACGCTGGTTAGACTATCAACAACAGTCAGTAAAACCACACAAGAAGAATCATAACCTGATATTAGGATCTGATATTGCCGGTATGGGGCGTGACAATACCGTTGACTGTCACCGCTATGGAAACTATGTGGATAAGTTCGATATAAAACACTCAGCAGGGAAAGCTAATCACATGGAAGAAGCTGGGAAAATAGCAAATCTCCTGCGCTCAAACCCGAAGGCGGTAGCCTCAATTGATACAATAGGTGAAGGAGCGGGTGTTTACTCCCGTTTGGTTGAGCTTGGTCTTGAGGATCGAGTGATTTCCTGTAAGTATTCAGCAAAACCAGAATTTGAAAGTTATGAGCTTAAAGATAGCACTGAGCAGTATTCATTCGTTAACATGCGTGCATATCTGTTCTGGTGTGTTCGTGAGTGGCTGGATCCTAAAAACGAACATAATGCAATGCTACCGCCTTCACCAACATTTATGAAGGAAGCGACAGCAATAAAATACTTCTTCCAATCGAACGGGAAAATATTAATTGAAAAGAAAGAAGATATAAAGAAACGAATTAAACGCTCTACGGATGAATTTGACGCACTGGCAAACACATTCCATCCATACGAACCACCATTTGTTTCAGGAGCCTTAGAAGGGGTCCTTTGGTAAATAAAATCAGTTTGAAAATGGCAGAAATAAAAGTATACAAAGTAAGCACTGATGATGGGATGGGTGGAGCAAATCACCTGGGTTATGTGTCCGGTAATATCGAAGACATAAAAAAGTTTTTCGAGCCTAAAAAGGTAAATGAGATTTATCTTGATGAAATATCTGTAAAAGAAATTACGTCTGAACTAGCAATTGCTACTGAAAGCCTTAATCAGGAAAAGAAAACGCTTGAAATTCGAATAAAAGAGATCAACGAAATATTGAATAGTTAATATGGAAAAGCCGTCATTGGGAGTAATCCCTGAAAAAATTTGGAAAGAAAAAAGGATTGAAGATTTATCAAATGCTATTCAGTTGAGGGTAAAAATGTGTACTTCACATCCTGTACCTGCTGAATGGATTGAAGAGCTGAATAAACTAAGGCGTGAAATTTATGGACCTCCAACAAAAATTTGTTTTGGAAAGCCTGGTCAAGAAAACGAACTCAATACTTTCTCTATTATTAAAATACAACTATGAACATAGCAGAAATCACACTAAAAACAACACCGGAAGATCAGATAAAAGTACTGATGGTTGATAGGGGAGACAAGCCAAAGCTGGAAGACTTAAAAAAGGATTGGAAAGTATCCGAACACCGAACTATTACTGACACCTCATTTCTTCCGAATAAAGAGATTAAAGATCCTGAGGGCAAAGTCATAAAGACGAAGATGGTTAATCGAATAGCTATGCCAGTGCAAAAGTATATTGTAAATAGTGCCGTGTCTTTTGGTTTTGGTAATCCCGTTACAATTCAGAGCAATGCTGAGGTAGGTTCTCAAGAGGAAACGGTAGAAAAAGCTATCCAGAAGATATTATTACAGAATAAGGCTGATATTAAGAACAGACAAGCCGCTAGGGAATTATACAGGTCTACAGAAATTGCTGAGTATTGGTATTATCAGAAATCAGAACCGCATGAGGATTATGGCTTTCCTTGTAATTTCCGGATTAAGCTAAAGCTATTCATTCCTTGGAAAAATGACACTTTGTATCCAATGTTCAACGAATATGATGATATGGTGGCGTTTTCACGTGGTTTTACGCTTCTAAATGCTGAAAAAAAGGCTATTGAGTACTTTGAAACATTCACGGATACTGAGATTGTGCGTTTCATGAAAGGAGAAAACGGGTGGGAGATTGTTCCAATTGAAGAAGCTGGGAAAAATCCTATAGAGAAAATCCCTGTTGTGTATGGCACTCAGGAGGAAACGGAATATGAAGATGTGAAGTATGATATAGAGCGTTTAGAGCTTCTTTTATCCCGTCATGCTGAAATTAACGACTACCACGCAGCACCGACAACATTCATCAAAGGGAAAGTGACAGGTTTACCGCAAGCCGGTGAGTCCAATAAGGCAATTCAAGGGGGGCCGGAGTCTGATATGAAAGTATTATCATGGGATGCAGCTCCGGAGTCTGTGAAGCTTGAGATTGAAACAAGGCTTGAGAATATCCATAAATTCACCAAAACACCCGATCTTTTCCGTCAGGTCAAAGGATTGAATCAAGTGTCTGGAATCATGCTTAAAATGCTATTCATGGACGCTCACTTGAAGGTGCAAGAGAAAGCGGAGATCTGGGAAGAGTATTTTACTCGCAGATACAACATTTTGAAAGCTTATGTAGGTAAACTTCTCAATACTTCACTTCTGGAAGCTTCCAACAAACTTGAGCTCGAACCAGTAATCAAGCCTTACATGATTCAGGATACGAAAGAGTGGGTAGAAACTCTTATGACAGCCAACGGTAACAAGCCATTGATTTCTCAACAGCTTTCGGCTGAATTGTCTGCTCTCGCACCGGCTGAGGATTGGATTGTACTTCAAGCAGAACAGGAAGCTGAAAAGACAGAAAACGTATTTGGTAATCCAACAGATTTATAACTATGACAAAGAAGAAAGCTAAAGAAAAAGGATTTACTCATATTGGGTACACTTACGGTTGCGTGAAGATTTATGCTAAAGACGTAGATTCTTATATGCCAGAACTTACTGGGGTAAATTGGTTTTATAATGGGCTTCTGGAAATTGCAACCTGGTTAGACGTAAATCTTCAGATAAATGACGGGTTTTACATGGAAGTAGCAGAAATGAAGTAAAATAAAACCCCTGAATTAACAGGGGTATTTTATGCTATCTATTACAATACTCAAAAAGCATTGATAAAGCCCATTTTGGCAATGGTTTGCTTTGCTGGGTTTGATTCTTTACACTATCAGCGGTAATGCCAATAATTTTAGCTATATCATCATTGGTCAAATTCTTTTCTTTTTTATATTTTCGCCAGTCGTCATGGTTGGCCTCTCCCCAACACCACAGAACATCAGGTAAATAACTGAAATATTGAGCTGATGCCAAAACTTTTTTACATTGAGGACATTTAATAATGAAAGTCGCGTCATTTGGCTTTTCAATAACACCTTTTTCTTTTTCTAGTTCTAAAAATTTATGTATCATAATATATTATTTTAAAAAGAATTCTATTCTATCTTTAATGAAATTAATATCATTAGCGTATTTATCTTCATCATCAAAATAAATATAATCTACAGAAATATTTAATTCATCTTCTAACTCAGCTACATTGTTTTGCATTTCTTTTTCAGAAAGATTCGCATTAACATAAACTAAAAGCAATTCTTCAATACCTTCATTATTTTCTTCAATGTTATAGTGTTTTGCGTTATGATCAGCAAATCTTACCAGCTTATTACCTTGACGATGGTAAAAAGACTTACCCAACAAATTAGAAGAGTTACCGAAAGTGTAATTGTAAATGTCGTGAATGAAAGTCATAACTGTTTGTTTTTGTTATACAAATGTAATAATAATATTACACATATACAATACTTAAGTAATAATATTATTACAATTTATTTCAATTCTAAATAAGTTAGAGGAATCTATTGTATTTAATTAGATTATTGTAACTTTGAACTAGAAGTTCTTTAAATCAATATCATGGCAGATCTGCACGACGATAATTTTGACGCTAAACACTTTCAGCGGGGTGAGTACAACGTAAGGAGAATTAACAATCTTTATCGAAAGCTTATTGAGGAGGTTGTGAAGCTTATCACATTAGGTCGTATTGACACTTCTAAACTATTTTCATTCTCTGACTATCCGGACCTAAATAAATCAGCAAACAAGCTTTTTGAACAATTCACAAAGAACGTTATTGCTGAGCTTTACACACAGATTGACAATAGTTGGTCTACTGCTGAGGATAAGCAAGCTAAATTAGTATCGAAAATAGCCCAAAAACTGAATCTTTCAAAAGAGCAGGTTCAAGAATACCTAAATCCGAATAAAGAGGCTTTAAATGCATTTAAAAAGCTTAAAGAAAATGGTGTAGGTTTATCTGATCGTGTGTGGAAGCTTTCAGATCAGTTCCGGAATGAAATAGAATTAGGTTTGGATATCGGAATTGGCGAGGGAAAGTCAGCTGCTAAACTTGCCAGAGAGCTGAGGTCAAACCTGAATGATCCTGACAGGCTTTTCCGTAGAGTACGTGATAAGCATGGGAACCTTGTGCTTTCGAAAGCTGCTAAAGCCTTTAATCCGGGGCAAGGCGTTTACCGATCGTCAGCGAAAAACGCTCAGAGGCTAACAAGGACCATTAATAATATGGCTTATCATCAGGCCAATCATGAGAAGTATCAACAGTTTGATTTCGTAGTAGGTATTCAGATTAAGCTTTCAAATAATCCAAATCATTGCCCATTTTGCGAGGCAATGGCGGGAAATTATCCTAAAGATTTTGTATTTGTCGGTTGGCATCCGCAATGCCGATGCACTACGATTGCAATTCTAAAGACGTGGGAAGAGATGGAAAGAGATAATGATCTTATTTGGCAGGGGAAGGAGCCTAAAGGCAGCGTTAATGAAGTGGATGAGGTTCCAGATGTGTTTGTCAATTGGCTAGTGGATAATAGTAATAAAATAAAGAAATCGAAGTCAAAGCCGTACTTTATCAATAACAATAAGAAGCTTCTGGAACAGTATGTATGATAAACAATACTTATTTTAAATAGGCTTTTTGTTATATTTGTTGAAACCACTCCTGAAATTAGATTCAGGAGTGAGTTTTGAAAATTCTTAGCTTGATTTAAAGATAATTATTCAAAATATCTTTATAGGCTTTATTTAGATCGTTTATCTGTTCTTTTGTAAGGCCACCAGATAGTAAGTTGTTAATAGTAAACTTGGTTGCTAATTGAAATTTTTTCATTAAGCTTTCAGGATTAATTACTCGATTGTTTTTTTTAGTTAAGTTGTTCTTTCTGATAAACAGATCTAAATTTGTTTTGGTTTCTTTTTTCATTTCTTTAAAATTAATTATTGTCAAAATTACCCTATCCAAGTCATGGTCTTTATGGGTATAAATTTATTTATCCAAAATTACTTAGTCGTCTTTGTGGTGTTTATGAATATAAATTTTTTTAACATTAATTGTTTGAGATTTACGTTAATGAGAGTTTAACAATAATTTTTAGTATTTTAGAGAAAGTAACTCAAATGTTACCATAAATTATGAACTTAATTTTTAAAACACTAAATAAACCTGCAACTAATACGCAAGCTAGTAAAGTGGTATATGACGGATATGAGACCGCCTTTCAGAAATCAATAAAAGAAGATCTAAGTAAGGTTAAAGACAAGCTGGAAGGATTAGAAATTACAGTAACCCTTGATTTTGAAAAGGGGATAGGAAGTTTTTCAGGAGATATACCTGATGATAAAATGGAGATTATTAAAGAAGCAACAAAACAAAAATAAAAACGGCCCCTTAATTGGGGCTTTATTGTATAATGGAGAATTCAGTTTTTGGAGCAAAATATTCACGTCCATCATCTGTTTTAATAACCCACGTTACCCACGGAAAAAACTGACGGCTGGGAATTTCTCTCAGATAAGTTCCTGTAACTCCAGAAATATGCTTTAACTTAGTCATATTGTTTTATTTCAAAGATAATTTATTTTTTCTCCAATAAACTTCCTTACATTTTTTACACTTGTATTGTGTGTACTCACTACCTCCAACACCTGAAGGAAATGACCATCCACCACAATTTTTGTGTTTTCTATGTAAAAATAATATTGGAATTACTAAAAGAAGAACAGCGCCTAAAAATACTGTAATAGTTTCAAAAATACTTGCATAATTCATAACAATCAATTATTTCAAAGTTAGCTCTTTTCCTTTAAGTGCGAAGAAAAGGTTTTGCAGTTCGTGGACATATTTAATTAGACCTTTAATTTATTTTAATTTGGCAAAACTATAGTCATTTTTAGAAATTTCAATGATTGTACTTAAGAATTTCTCATTTGTTACCAATCCTTCAACTATTTCATTCTGCGGAACGTAAAATCCAAAAGGGATACCAATTACTTTATGTAGTTGATGAAAGTCATCGTAGTCCATTCTGTCTTTTTTTTCTATTTTCTCAGCTACTGTTAGAATTTCAGATAAATAGACATTGTGTTTAATAGCAATTATTTCTACTGCTTTCAAAAAATCTTTGTTTCTTTCGAAATTAAAATTACTCATAACTTAGTTTTACTTAATAATTCGACTTTTTTAATTACACAATACTTAGTTCGTAGTTCGTCTCCAAGCTTCATTGCGTGTTTATAAATATATTGTTGGGAGTATCCGACCTGTTGAGGTGTGAAAAGCTCATATATAGCCGAAATAGTCCCGAAATAGTAATCCGTCTTATCTTTTATTGGATCAAAGAATCTAACGTGGTATATGGACTTTATTTTCATTTATTTCTTTATGTTATTTTGGAAGAGTAATTCTTCGGGCGTTCAAGGTATTTATGAAAGTGATTTTCTTTTCTTTAACCATTTTAGCAAGCAGTTCATTTCTATCTGAAATTGAAAGCTTAATAATTTCGTCAATCTCATTAATGTCAGAGCCGTTTGCTCCTCCGCAATTTTTATAATCTTCTCTTAATTTTATCAGAATTTTAGCTTCTATTTCTTCCATGTTTTCCATGGAGTAAAGATACTACTTATCATAGTCTCTTCCTATGAGATGTCCGAACATAAAAAAATCAATAGGATTAATGTATTTGCCATCTTTTCTCGTGAATTGAATGCATGAGTCATAGTGTCCACGTTCAATTTTAATATCATGAAGCTTCCTTAAACCTTTGCCTAGAACGCTTGTTTTCAAAGCGTCTATAATAGCCAGGATAATAAAGTTTTGCTGCTTAATCCTCAATCGTTTCATATTTCTAATTTACTTTTGTTGTTTGGTTTTATGTTGTGGGTTTCCGTAATTACTCTTCAATCTCATGTCCTGGACAGCCGCCTCCGAATGGATCAAAGCCAATACATTTATCAGGACTACATGACATTAATTTATGCCCTTTTGCTTGTAATTCAGCAATTATCTTTCGAACTTCTTTATCAGCCATTGTTTTACCGTTTTCATCGTCGAAAATATTTATTTTCTTTCCTTTATAATTTCTGAGTATTCCTTCAAGGTTAATACTCATATGGTGTATTACTTTCATCTTTACACTATTTCAAAAATTATACATTTCTCAGGGTTGAAGGTCCGGGATTCGGATTCTTCGTAATTCCTAGTTCTTTTAGCAATTGTAAACATATCAGTATATTCATTGCATCTGTCCAATTCTTTTTTAAATGGATTCTCTTCCCAATACCATCCATTAGACTCAATGGCGGAAATGAAGGATTGTAAGGCATTATTAGTCCAGCCAAATGTTTTTATATCAACTCCTTTATAATCGTATAATTTAAAAACAACTTGACCAAACATATGAGCTGTCTGTAATTCGCCTTCAACTAATCCCTTCGCGATCTCTTCAGTAAGATCCGAGCCTTTGCAGATAAGTTTGAAATGCCCTTCAATAAGATCTGATACATGGCTATTTTTATCCTTGTAAATTATTCCCTCCTTTCCCAATTTTATTTCGCTGGACTCCACAATAAAGAGTCTTTTATTTAAATTCAATTCTAAACTATTCATGATTGTTCTTTTATTGTTAGTTCTTCCCCACAAAGCGAGTGAAAAAGGTTTTGAAGTTGGTGTACGTGTTTAATTTTGACAGAGGGAGGAGATTCCATGTAATTACAGATAATAAATCTTATCTCATCTTTAGGCATTGATACACTGTAATCACCTAATTTGTAATACTTATGGACTAATTTCTCAAACCCCATTTTCAGCAGCCAGTCTTCTGTTAGCTCTATGGGCTCGTATTGGTCCGGATATTTTTCAATATCCCAAAATGTTTGGTTATCTACATTGACAACAATTCCGTTGCGTAAAACTTTATTTCCTAAACGCAGTTCTTGTAGTGCTATCATGAGTTCTTGTTTTTGTATTTAAAATAATAAAGTGCAAGTGTTAAAGGCTCCCATCCGAATTCTTTTCCAAGGTCAATCCAAATATTTCTATCATAAAGAATCCAACCATCCTTTAAAACTTCTTTATCTTCTTCAGTTCTTGTGTTATCCCAATACTTTATTACCTCCTCAATTCTCTCAATCTGTTTAGGCTGAATACCAAATGTAATTTTGATTTTTTGATATTCCATAATTCTTGTTTTAAAGTGCCACCCTAAGATGGCACGGGGTTAATCAATAAGACCAAGTAAGGCGCCTTTTTTATAAATAACAGGCTCGCCAGAAATATCTTCACCTTCATAAGTACTTACAGGTTCAATTCCTTCACCAGATGGATTGATTTGATCTTCTTCCGCTTCCAAAACTTCCTGAATTGAATGACCTGATATTTCAGCGTTTTCATCATCAATTTTCCAAAAGAATGCACGAACGTTAAGATCTTCATCATTTTTAGTGTTCAGAATTTCTTTTAATTCTTTCCATGTTAATCCTTTCTCGTTACTTTTTAGTGTTTTAAATTTTTCCATTGCTTTATTATTTATTGGTTAAAGTTGCTTTGTTGATAAACTGGTCTTCCGGCAATTGGAAGATATTTAAATGCCATTCTAAGAGCTTTATGATTAAATAGTATGGTAATTCAGTTATGCATGTATTTCCTTCCAATATGCTACTTAACATATGTTCAAAAACACCTCTATTTACGCCAAAATTAGATGCATAATTCATCAGTCTTTCAGTCGGTACAAATGTTTCCCCCTCATGCTCTATCTCCTTGGTTAAATAGGATAGATCGTAGAGAATGGGCTTAACTTCTTCAATCTTAAAACCGTTTCCAATTCCTCCAGACGGTTTTAAGTTTATTTCAGGCTCATATTTGAGCGTTTCTTCATTCCATTCTGTTGATGCCCACAATGGATAATCAGAGACTGTTTTCACGTCTGTTAATAAATGTCGTTCATTATCTTTTGAGGATATGAATTCCAATCCATACGGTATATAAGCCGAGTAAATTTTTAAAAGTTCTTCTTTTGTCATTGTATTGTTTTTTAGTGATTAAAAACCCATTCAATCGGGGTGTTTCTGCATTTAATCGACGGTTTGTCAGTATTGGCTCCTTTCCCTTACCGAATTATGATTAGCCAGGCGTTGAGCTTTGCTACCCGCTGCAGTATTAAGCTACCTTCTTACCTTGTTTTTGAATGGGATTATGGTTATCGTTATTTTTTAATCAATCCATGTAGGAATTTTATTAGTTCTGGGGATTGGTCTTTGAGGTAAGGTTTGGATAGGTCCCATTTTATCATCTCGCTATTTTCATCATAGTATAGTCCATTTAACACATGCGAAAAAACACCATCTGTATACATTGATACTTCATCATTATCAATAAATTCCAGAACATCATTAAGCATTGGGTCTTTGCCTATTACTTTTGAAAAAAGACTCATTTCGTCCTTAAAGTAAGTAACAATTCCTCCTGAATTTTTCCATAGTATGTGCAGAGGATTTCCATCATTAAGTACTGTTCCAGACCAGTTATCCCACTCAACGATACATCCTACTTCTAATTCCATTAGCCTCGGAAGCTTCTCCCGTATATCGGCTGTTAGTTCTTCTAATAGTTTCATAAATTATATTTGAAATAATAAAGCTAATTCAGGATTAAAAGACTCTACATTGCAGTAAATACTATCTAAGTCAGTATTACGAACATCTTTCATAAAAGCTAAATATTCATCATCTGTAAGATTAAGTTCCGATTTTATATTCTCGCCTTTACACATATAACTTACTTCATAATCATTGTAGTTAATATACTCTTCTCTTTCATCAGGTGAGTCAAACTGCCATAGTAAGTATTCAACATTCTTAATTTTGATATGCTCTTGTTTCATTGTATTTTATTTTCAGGATTAGTGATTGAGTCTTCCATTTTTTCAAAGTCACCGACAAAAATGTCGCCAACCTGATCGCTATATGCAAGCGTTTTAAATCTCTCCGCTATTCTCTTCTGCTGTTCGGTTTGTACGAGATCGCAGGCAGCGAAAACAAGGTCTGTTATTTCTCCAATAGCTTTCCTTTTTGAAATTTCTCCGTTTTCAACTTCAAACAATGTGTACATTAAAAACTCTTCAAATTTTTCTTTGTAATTTTCTTTAGAAAACCGATCAAATATCTCTTGTTTCTCTTGGTGACTCATGGTTATATATTTTCTTGTATAAAAATTTGACCATCAATAAAAATTCTTCGTTTTGTTACCTGCCATTGATGATTTTCGGTAAAATGTTCTATTGGCTCGTTAGTTTTACAATCTTTCCAAATACCATCGAAATAAGCTGATTCTTTTAAAACACATCCAATATTTTGCTTCTCCCAAATATTTACTTTTCGTCCTATTGGTGGGAATTCGTTTAGACATGAATAATGCTCCCATTTTGTACTCAATTCTATTAAAGATACTTGTGTAATGGTTTGAAAATCTTTGACTGTTTTAAGATCTGATCCTTCGAAAATATCATCAAGATCCATCCCTGAATCTCGAATACTTCTAAGTTTTTGCGATTCTGACTGAATTATGCCATTTTGTATTCTGTAGAATCTTCCTGTTCGCTTACCACTACTATTAATCACTTCAATAGTATTTCGTCTTACAATCTCACCGAACAGTTCTTCTGTATAAATTTCAGTTATCCATTTGTTTAATTGTGGCTCGACATCCCACTTATCGGTTGCCCATCCAGAATCATCTGTGACAACATTAAATTTGACTAAACTTCCTATTTTATATTCCATTGTGATTATTTTTTAAATTTGACGTAAAGTGTGTGCGTTCGCTGTTTTTTACGAACTGTTTTTTGTCTTTAAAGTGTTGTTGTTTTGCCGGATACTACGGTCCAGGTTTCGTTTATTTTAGCTCTGTGGCTTCTTTTCCTGTTTGATTTAGGAAATTATAATACGCCGAGTATGCCAAATAGCAAGCGTGAATTTGTTTGAATTCTTTAGAATCTCTTTTTGTTGAATATTCTTCTGATCCAGAAAACCAAGTTTTCCACTCTTCAAAGGTTTTTTCCTTACATCCAATTTTCAATTTATTGCCCTTAATAGCTATTCCCCATTTCATGAATATCGGCAAATAAGCTAATTCTTTATTGTTCGCGCCTTCAAGGTTCGCGCCTTCAAGGTTCGCGCTTCTAAGGTTCGCGCTTCTAAGGTCCGCGCTTCTAAGGTTCGCGCCTTCAAGGTTCGCGCTTCTAAGGTCCGCGCTTCTAAGGTTCGCGCCTTCAAGGTCCGCGCTTCTAAGGTTCGCGCTTCTAAGGTTCGCGCCTTCAAGGTTCGCGCCTTCAAGGTCCGCGCCTTCAAGGTTCGCGCTTCTAAGGTCCGCGCAATAAAGGTTCGCGCCTTCAAGGTTCGCGCTTCTAAGGTTCGCGCTTCTAAGGTCCGCGCAATAAAGGTTCGCGCTTCTAAGGTCCGCGCCTTCAAGGTCCGCGCCTTCTTTAATCGCTTGTAGTAAAGTATCCTTTACTGTATTGTTTTCTTTTTCGTATTCAAATAAAATACCGCCAATTATTGACTTGATTTTGATTTTAATTTTCATGATTATTTTTCTTTTAGTATGGTTAGTAATTTTTCTATTTCTTTTCTTGTATCAGTACTTATTTGAGTTTTTTGAGCCTTTTCCAATTCTAATTTCTTCATTCTGACTTCGTGTTCAATTGATTTAAGCTCATTTTGTTTACTTATAATCCGCTTATTCAAATCAACTATTTCAGCTTCAACAAATACTTGGAAGCCTGATTTTGTGTATTTATACATAATATTTTTGATTTTTCGATTTTATAAAACCCCGACCCGAAAGCCGGGGAAACTCAACCATGAGTCCGTTAAAGGTGGACAGCCTTATTTATTTTAGTTTTTAATCCATCTTTTTAAACAACTGCTTTTTTCATAGGCATTAACCACATGCACTAATGTTTCTGACTCTTTTTGTGTGATCAGGATGTATGCAGCCTCATGTTGAGTGATTACTTTGAGATAATAGAAAAGAGCGTTTTTGCCTCCACTACCTTGACAAAGTATTTCAACTTTACAACCTTCTGGGAGATTTTCGTTTTTAAGAAATTTAATACAGATTTCTCGTATTTCAGGACTTGCCGCTTCTAAAATATTTCCACCTTCTTTAACCTGTCCCGTTTTAAAATCTATTTCAATCAGATATTTCGGATCATAATCGAATGTGTCAATTTCTGACGAGCATGATGAAAAAATCAGTGCAATGCTCAATGTGATTAATATTTTCTTCATAGTTATTAATGTTTTTTAGAGTAGAAATTAGCTTTAAATACAGATAAAAAAGAAGTTTATTATTCATTTATCAATCAATCTACTTTGCAAATATAAGTAAAAATTAGAGTCAATGTGACTCTAATTTAAATATTTTTGATAAAAAATTTATGATTAACCCAACTGTAAAAAAGTTTTTCCTTAAGAATGGGCTTTCTGCAAAGGCTTTACAGGCATTATCAGATTCTGTTATGGGTTCTCTAGAAGAAAACGCAACAGAAGAAGAAATTACTGACAAGTGTAAACTGTTTGAACCGTTAGCTAAGACTTTCCAGTCTGAAGCTGATTCTAGAGTTCAAGCAGCTCTTAAAAAGAAAGAACAAGAAGGAAATGACGACGATGAGGAAGAAGGGGCTGGTGATCCAGAACCTAAACCAGGTAAATCTCCAAAAAAAGTGACAACAGATCCATTATTAGCTGCAATTGAAACTTTGACTAAAACAGTACAAGGAATGCAGACCGAACAAGTCGTTAAGACTAACAATCAAAAAGTTATTGAGGGCTTAAAAGAACTCAAAATGTCTGAAAAAGAGATTGAATCTGTAATGTATGGTAGAAGCTTCGAAAAAGAAGAAGATATCGAGGATTTTGTCACAAAACAAGGTGAATACTACTCTGAAATTACACAAGGAAGAGCGGAAGCAGCCGCTGGAGACGGCTATAAGCCTGTTACTTCTGTTGGAAATCAAACTGCCGCTCAAAAGCAAGCTGATATGGAGTCATTCAATAAGGCTTTCTAGAGCATTAATCACTTAACAAAAACAAAATGGGATATTTAGAGCCAACTTCAACTCAGGGATCAAGAACGATTCCTATTTTCCAGAAGGTACTGGAAATGGCTAGAGGTGGATTTTCTCTCGATGCTACCGGATTAACTGTGGGAGAAACAATCCCAGCGGGTACACCGATGGTTTTCGATGAAGCCACCCGAAAAGCTAAAAAAGCAACTTTGACAGGTACTGCTCCGGATCAGACTTCTGATGCAAAAGGTCTTTTGTATACAGATGTTAAGATTGGATCCAATGAACCTGTCGATGTAGTCCTCAGAGGAACTGTATATGCACGTAGAGTAACTCCAGCAATTAATGCGGCTCACAAAAAAGCATTGCCATTAATCTTATTCTCTGAATCTCGATAATCCTTAATACTTAAAAAATGGCAAAAGAAACAACCGTTTTCGGTAGTGTAGCAGACGCTGACACACTACAAATGATGATCGATACGAGGCTCGAGAAATTCAATACTCCTTGGTATACTCAGTATTTTGATTTCGCACTTCCGCAAATCTCTTTAACATATAGCTCAGTTCTTGGTAATTCTGTAATTACTCCTGCTGCATCTTATGTAACTAGAGATAGTGAAACACCTTTGAGAAGTCGTGAGACACTTGAAGCAATGAGTGGTAAAATCCCACCAATCAAGGTAATGAGAGATCTGGATGAAGAACAGTATAGAAATTACAAGGTTCTTCAGGAAATGAAAGGGATTAAAGACCAGGAGAAAAAGAATCAAGCCTTAAAGCTTATTTGGGATGACATGAAATATGTTACCGAAGCTGTAGATAAGAGACTTGATTTAACAGTAGCACAGGCTATTTCAACAGGTAAAATTGCAATAACGGCAGATAATAACCCTGATGGTATTGTTGTCGCAGATATCGACTTAAAAATGCCTTCAGAAAACAAGGTAAATGCTTCTGAAGATTGGAGTGATGCTGTAAACTCAAAGCCACTTACTGATATAGTGAATTTGGTAAACGAGGCTTCAGACAGAGGATTGACTTTCTCAAAAATACTTATCGATGGACGTACTTTACTTCAGTTCATGAAGTCTAAAGAAATTAAAGAGACTGTAGGAACATTCTTCGGACTTTCAGCAGCAGCTAGAAACTCACAAACAGCACCATTAACTATGGATCGTATCAACGAATACATGCTAGCCGCAAAGCTTCCAGTATTCGAGGTTACCGATATCAGAGTTCCTGTTGAAAAAGACGGAACGCCGACAATTATCAGACCTTTCGAAGGAAGTAACCTTGTATTTATTCCTGAAGGAAAATTAGGAGAGATTAAGAACGCTCTTGCAATGGAGGAAATGGAGCCTGTGAAAAATGTGATCTACGCTAAGAAGGGGAGAACATTGATTTCTAAGTGGAATCAAAACGAACCTTTCAAAGAATGGACAAAAGCTGAGCTTAATGCCTTCCCGGTAGTGAATACTATCAAGTATATCTACTTGCTGTCAACTACTAAAGCATTCTAATATATGGCAATAGTAACGAATAAGGATTATTTCAAGAGTAAATTGAACCGTTTGTCCATCACTATGAGTGATGCAGATCTTACCATATTCTTTGCCTCAAAGCAGATCAATGAATTAGAAGCTCTCGATAAACCGGACGAAATGGATGTCATTTTTACAGAAATAGTCCTTGAGTTACTTGCAAAGCCAGATGTATCAGAGGATAGCTATTCAGTAAAGTGGGATAGGAAAGCCTTAGAAAGATGGTACTCCATTGAGTGTAGTAAGTTAGGTATTCCAGACTTGTTGAAAGATTCAGATTTAGGTGTAAAAGACATTAGTTACTTAGCATGACACAATATCCATATTCACTTTATGTGCTTGAAGTTTCAGGTGGTGGGGTAGATCCAGATACGGGATTTCCTACAGAACCAACTGAGCAGTGGAAATATCATTCCAATTGTAGAGATGAGGTTGCAGTTCAGCAGGGTATTGTTACCCTTGAAAGTGGTGAGAATACCAATTATTCTTCAAAAGTATTAATGCCCTTAGGAACTCCGATAATAGAGGCTAATACACAGATTGAAGTAAGAAGTGGCAATCAAATCCGAAGCAAGGGAAAAGTACTACGATTTACTCCAACACAATTACACTGTAGGTTATGGGTATAGAACCAAGATTTAACATGAATCAGATTAATTCTTATCTGCAAGAAAGGATTAATACACTGGATGAACTCATGATCAGGAACCTGAATTATCTGGGTGTAGAATGTGTAAATCTCGCTAAGAACCTAGACACTTATCAGGTCCAAACGGGTAATCTTAAAAACTCTATTGGGTATATCATAGTAAAACATGGCAATATTCTTAACTCTGTTTTTGAAGTTAAAGAAAGAGGTCCAAAATATGACTCAAATGAGACACCAGGTGAAGTAGTAGGGGAAAATTTTGCAAAGGAGATAGCAATAAGATATCCACAAGGGTACTGTTTAATAGTTGTTGCCGGAATGGAGTATGCAAGTTATGTTGAAGATGTACATAAACAACCTGTTTTACAACCATCCCAAGTTTTAGCAAAAACCCGAATCAATCAGATCGCTCAGAGTATAGTTAACACAATGAGAAAAAGAGAATGATAACAACATTTGAATTAAAATCAATCGCTTTTAATATTGTCAAAAACAGCACAATTAAAAGCATCATTAATGGAGAGGTTTGTATAGATCAACGCCCTTTTAATTCAACGAAAAATGATGTTGTCATAGGTTCACTTTCAGTTGCTACTGATCCGCTTCATTCATCAGTTGTCTTAGTAAATATTTATGCACAAGATATTCAGTCTGGCACAAGCTATTTGCCTAATCTCGCACTTTTGAATAACGCTACAAAGCTTTTGATGCCTCTATTCGATGAGGTCTATCTGGAAGATAAAAAAACATACCTCGAGATTGAATATCAACGAGATTATAAAGTAGACGGAAAAAATGAATGGGTTTCCGTCATTCGATTACAAACCCGAACAATCAATTAAACTAAAAATAAATGGCATTTACATTTGGTATAAAAAGACTTCTTTCCGGAGATAAAGCTGCGGATGGAGGCATGGGTACTGCCTTGACTGAGCATGATGAAACGCTTAAAGGGACCGCAGTACTTGAAACTACAGACGAAACGATTAACTGGATTGAAACCGAAGAAAAAGGGAAGAGAATTGCTATCGGTCAAAACGATGCAGAAACTACTTTAACCTTTGAAATTGCTAATCCTTCATTAGAAACTCAAGCTTACTATGCTGGTGGTGAAGTTATCACTTCAGGAACTCCTGCTAAGAAAAGCTATTCCCCTCCTATGGTGAAAGAAGTGATTGAGAAATCATTTACTGTTGAAACAAAAGCTGGGTACGATATTGATATCGTGAACGGAAAAGTTTTGGCAACTCCACTTGGTGGAACAATCGGGACTGAAAACGTCCTTACAATGAAAGTTGTAGTTACTGTTCAAGCACCTACTAAGGTAGGCGTTGAAGCGATGACCTACAGAGAGAAATAATACTTTTTCTAACATTCATATACTTTGGCCACCTGCAGTTGTGGGTGGCTTTTTATCTAAAACATGGAAAGCACAGAAGATCTTTTTGACGATTTCGTCAGCCAAAATATTTCCAAAGAAGAAGCCGAAAAAAACGAAGCAGAATTGCTTATTGAAAAAGGCTTTGTCTTCGATATTGGAAAAAGAAAATTTCAAATTAAACCTCTTGTTTTTGGGACAATTACATATGCTAATAAGCACGCTGTTGATCTCAAAATCAATCTTACATCTGAGGATAATGCTTCTGTCTTCAACGAAGTTGGAAAAAACGTAACACCATTGATGAAATTCATTGCTGTGTGCATCTTACACAAACGTTGGAAAATCCTATTATTCACAAACTTTCTATCCTGGTATCTAAAATGGAAATTGAATCCAGAGAAAGCTCTTAAAATCTCTATGGTCATACTTCAGATGTATGATATCAAAAATTTTATCACCTCTATCAGAATGATCGGACAGCTGACAGTAACAAGTCCAAAAAGTCCAACGGAGACGACTCTGGTAGATGGGAATCAACCGGTCTCCAATCTATCTACGGAACCTTAGGGTTCGCAATGAAAACCTTGAAAATCCCTTACAAAGAATTGATGTGGAGTATTCCATGGCCAATAGTATTAAGAATGCTGTATGACCTGCCTAATCAGAAATACATTGAAAAAGATGATAATAACAGTAACAATTCTAATGATGAGGTGAAAGAGCTTACGCCACAAACTTCCAATGACTTCAAAAAGTATCTGGACAAAATTAATCAGCAAAATAAAAAATGACACAAGGAGCTTTACATTTCGATGCTTTACTTTCAGTAAACAACTTTGACCAAGGGATTACCAGGATTAAAAACGGCATTCGTGAAGCTTCCGGATTAGCTGTAAAAGAAGCACAGGTAATGGATTCTGCATTTAAGAATCTGGGAACAGCTATTGGAGGATATCTTTCTGCTCAAACTTTGATTTCATTTACTAAAGAGATAATCAATGTCCGTGGGGAGTTCCAGAAAACGGAAATTGCTTTTTCTACAATGTTAGGTAATGCTGATAAGGCAAAGATCCTAATGGGGCAAATGGTTGATCTTGCAGCAAAGACTCCTTTCTCCCTTCAAGATGTTTCTGCTGGAGCAAAACAATTACTTGCTTTTCAAGTACCAGCGAATGAAGTTGTAGAAACCCTAACAAGGATGGGGAATATTGCTGCTGGATTAGGTGTGCCACTTGAAAGAATTAACTTGATTTACGGTCAGGTGAAAGCTAAAAATAAGCTGATGGGGCAGGAGCTACTTCAGTTTACGGAGGCTGGTATTCCTATGTTAGCAGAGCTTGCTAAAAAATTCAACAAGACCGAATCAGAAATTAGCGACATGGTTTCTTCCGGAAAAGTTGGATTTAAGGATGTTCAGGATGTTTTATTTAAGATGACCAATGAAGGAGGAATGTTTTTCGAGTTAATGGAAAAGCAATCTGCATCGCTTTCTGGACAGGTAGCCAACCTTGGTGATACTTGGGATCAAATGTTGAACAAAATAGGAGAAGGTAGTGAGGGTGTACTTTACAAAGGTATTGAGGGATTAACTTTCCTTGTAGAAAATTACCAGAAGGTTCTTGATATCATTGAAGGATTAGTTGTTGCTTATGGTGCCTACAAAGCTGCTGTAATAGTTACTTCAACCGCCCAGAATATGGGAAATAGAACAATTCAGTCCGAGATCGCATTGCTTGGTATTTCTGAGAAAATGAAGCTAGGGCGTGCATTGGTAACACAAAGACAAGCAGAAGCGACAGCACGTGAAGCTGCAGCTGAATTAGCGAGTACTAAAGCTAAATACTCATCACTTCAAGCGGATGTGTCAGGTTTGGCTGTTAAAAAACAAGCAGCAATTCAAGCAGGTATAACAGCCGCAGCAAAAGCGCAAGAGGCAAGAGTACAATTGTCTTTGGCTAGAATGGAATTATCTTCTATTCAGGCTGTGGGAACTGCAAGACAAATAGAACTTGCTCAAAAAAGAGTTGAGTCTGCTCAAAATACTGTACTTGCTACCCAGGAATCGGCTTCTATAGCAGGGAAGAGAGCATTGGCGGTTGCTACTGAATTCAATGCTGCAAAGCAATCTCTTGAAAATACCGCAAAAGCTGTTGGAACTGCACAGGGGGCGTTGGCGGTAGCTACCGAAACTGCTCAAACAGCTGCTAAAAATGCGAACTCTATTGCTACTGCTAGGTTGACATTATTAACTTCACTTAGAACTGCAGCAACTAGATTAGCTACTCAGGCTCAGGCATTACTGAATGCTACAATGCTCAATAATCCTATTGTATTATTGATTGCAGGAGCCGTTGCTTTGACTTATGCATATTTAAAATTAAGAGATACTTCGACGGCGGCATCTATAGCAGAAAAACAGCTAAATGATGAGAGACAGAGATCTAGTAAGCTAATAGAAGAACTTAAGAATAAGACACAGGAATTAACCTCTGTGATAAACTCAGATACTTCTACCAAACTTCAACAGCTTGAGGCGTATAAGCAGATGCAAAAAATGTATCCTACACTACTAAACAGTATGGATTTGGAAACATTTAAGAAGATGGGTTCTACTGAGGCTCAGAAGAAGCTTAATGCAGAGATGGATAAGTTTAGTACCCAGAATATCCAAGCTAATATTGAAAAGGCTAAAAAAAGCATTGAGGGGTATACTGCAAAGATTGAAGAGTTAAACAAAATTCTTTCAAAGAGGAATGGGGATAGTGGAATCTATCTTGAACAACTAGAAATTGCAAAAAAGAACCTGGAAGCTCAAAGAATTAATCTTGAAAAATATAATGATGAGTACAGACAAAGATTAGAAAACGAGAAGCTTTCTTCCATGTCTTTATCTGAGCAGAAAAGATACTGGGAAGATCAGGTGAAATTAATCAATAAAGAAATTTCTTCTTTAGAGAAAAGTAACGTTAAAAAGGCTGAGGCACTTGATAAGGTCAATAACATTCACTCTCTTGTTAAGTCTACTTCAATAGGTCTTATTAACTGGAATATTAATCCATTACTATCACAACTTACAAGAGCTCAAACAGAGATAAATAAAATAAATAATGCACAAAATGGGGCTTCTGTAGATAAAAACAAGGCATATTGGGAAGCTCAGAAAAAAGCAGCCGAAGATCTCGTGGCTTCAATGCCAACATCCCAAAAAGGAAGCCCTGCATGGACTGAGGCTGAAAGAAAATATCGTGAAGCAGAGGCGGCATTAAAAAAGTATGATTTATCGGACAAACAGTTGCTTAAAGATCAAAAAGAGCGAGCGCGGGAACGCCTGAAATTAGAAAAAGGAGCCGAAAAAAGCTTTTTAAAAGGTTCTCTGGCTAGAATCAATCAAGAAATTAGCCTTCGTGAAGAAGCATTAGAAAGGTCTTCTGGTGATACTGTTCAAATGAGGTACATTGACAAGTATGGAAAGGAAAGATATAGTAATGAAGTTAAGAGTGTAAAGGCTGTTCAGGATGAACTTTATGAATTAAGGAAAAACCGAGCAGAACGTGAAAAACTCATTGAGGTTAAAAGCTTTCAAGAAAGTATTGATGAAACAAAACGTCAAATTGAAGTTCGAGATAAGCTTCTTCAATTAGGTTACAGTAAGGAAACTGTTGATGGTATGTTTCCAGAAGTTAAGGATAAAGCTTTTCTTCAATATTTAAAAGATACTAATACAACTTTAGAGAAAACATCTGGAAATGAAGCGGCTGAAAATTTAATCAAAATAAAAAAAATAATTTCAGAATACATTGGTGAAGAGACGTTTCTTGAAGTTGTTAATAAGGAAATAGATCAAATTAAGGCAAAATTCGAAGGTAATGAATTAATAGATAAGCTAGAAAAGTTCAAAAAAGTCTATGCCGATGAAATGACTGGTGAGAATAGGAATGTAAAAGATTTAGCTATTGATAAAGCTTTAAAGGATGAAAGACAAAAACAACAAGATTATTACAACTCTTTCCTCAAAGACAAAGAAACTTTCGAGCAAAGAAAACTCATTATTGAAGCTAGATATAATGACATTAGAAAACGTATTCAAGAGTCCAATGTTTCAGATGCAGAAAAAGTTCGTCAAACAGAAGAAGCCAACAAATCAGAATCAAAAGATATTTCTTCCATGTCTTGGGAAATGTTCCAGAAGACAGATGCATATGTTAAAGTGTTTGGAGATCTTGAAAAGATAGGACCACGTACACTGAAAAAAATCCGAGATCAGTTTAAAGCTTTCATTGATTCAGAAGCTGGCAACGCTTTAAATCCGGAAGATCTCAAACTATATAATGATGCTTTAAAAAAACTTGATGACCAACTGTCAAAAAATCCTTTTAAAACAATTACTGTCTCTCTAAAAAAATATTCTGACGAAAAAAAGAAACTCGCTGATATTGAGAGAAAACACGGTAAATCAAGCGAAGAATATAACAGTCAGCTGCAAGCAACAAATTTAGCTTTAACTGGAATATTCGAGACTTCTGGGCAAGCAATTAATGGTGTACTTGGCTTTTCTTCTTCTCTTAGTGGAGCCTTAAGTATGATTTCAGAAGAATCACAACAGACTCTCAAAGACGTAGAGCAATTGGTTGATGGAATTTCCAATGCTGTCGCTGGATATTTCTCAGGGAATTATGGGCAAATGGCTGGAGGTATTGTTCAGATGGTTATGTCAATTTCTAGCTTGGTAAGTGGAGACAATGCAAGGGAAAGAAATATCCGTGAATGGCAGCGAGCTGTAGAAGAGCTTAAAACTT